>NZ_JALLKV010000008.1:0-115460 GCF_023093815.1 Pseudomonas sp. PNPG3 | reverse complement strand
CTCTGGGCTCTCTGGGCTCTCTGGGCTCTCTGGGCTCTCTGGGCTCTCTGGGCTCTCTGGGTCGACTTGGCTTTTGGCCAAGTCGACCCAGACCTCCCCGACGCCACATTCTCGAATGGCAGAGAGATCCTGAGGCTCGGTCAGCAGGAAGCTGCCGCGCCAGAATGGGTGTCGAACCCAAGAGCCGGCGAGCTTGTGGATGTACATGCCGAGACGAAGCTCGGATACGGGAATGCGTTTTACCAACTTATTTTCCTTTCTGAGTTGGGTGGTTAGGCGTGCGCCGAGGCTGGCACCCAGCGGTAGAGCGGAGGTAAGGTCACGCCAAGATTCTTGGATCAGCCGGAACCGCCGAAATTTCCGTCAGCCGATCAACATGGCTTTGTCTCGCGCTCGGTCGATGCGTTCCTGCATCGCCTGCATGACTTCTTCGTGGGTGTACGACTTGGCGTTGGGGTCGTCGGCCTCTCGGAGAGCTTCCTCGACCTCGCGGGTCATCCGCGCATATTCTTCCGGCCACAGCGCTTGCTCCATGCGCAGCGACGCCTGCCCAAGCAGGTGCAGCAGGCCGAACAGCCGCATGTCATTGGTGGCGACGACGTGCTCTCGAATCCGCTCCTGGATCACCTCGCAGGCCCGATGCGCCTCTGGCGTCGCCGTGCCCTCGTAGCCGGCTGGGAGTTCTGCTTCTTCAGCGATTCGCGCCCAAGCGATAGCCAGCGCCTCGATGGTGGACAGGTTCATTTGCTCATCCACTTGCGCAGCAGACGCTTTTTCAGGGAGGCGCGCTCTTGCGGATTGCGTCCCTTGTGGTTGGCAATGCGATCCGCCGTGGCGGCCTGGCGCTTGATGGGCCAGTAGGAGCGGCCATCCTTACCCATCGACCAGACGTTGCTGACCTGGTTTTCCAGTAGAGGCAGATGGGCGCATAGAGCTTCCGGCGACGCGCTGGCCAGCGCGGTGCGCTCGTGGGTTCGCCAGCGCTGATGCCAGAGTTTCTTGTCCTCGCGCTCGCTACGGCAGGTCGTGTGCCCAACGATGGGCGTTTTGCGGCGGCTGCGGCTCATGATGTGGTTGTCTCCAAGAACATTCAGGACAGGCTTTCTGGGTAGAGCGCCGTCAACCGGGACAGGGTTTCTTGCACTTGTTCCAGCGAGGTCATCAGATGATCAACCTGATCCTGAAGATCCACGGCGAGATCAAATAGCTCAGCCACTCGGCTGCGTGATCCCTCGTTGAACGCGGCCATTGCCAGTTGATGCAGCTTCAACAGGTCGGTGCGCAGTTGCGGAGGTGCGCCGTCTGCGCTGTCATTCAAATCGCCGCGCAGCACGTCCACGGCATCGACTGCACGCAGCAGTGCCGTGGTATCGAAATTCTCGGGAGTCAGTTCGTCCCATTCGTCGTCGGTGATGCGGGCTGCCATCAGGAGAGCTCCGATTAAGCGGTTGCGAGCGTTAGATGCCCGATCGGCTCGGCTGCTGGCCGTACCTTGATTTCGATGTCGTAGCCGAGGCGATTCAGACAATCCATCAGCTTGCGTTCGGATAGATTGGTGAAGTCGCCGCGCATCATGCCCGACACCTTCGGTTGCGGGATGCCCATGCGTTTGGCCGCCGCTTGTTGAGTCAGCCCAAGGGCGCGCATGGCCCTCCTGATCTCGACCACCAGGCCGGTCTTGATCTTGAGCTTTTCAGCGTCAGGCAGTCCAAGGTCGGCAAAGACGTTGCCCGAGCTGCGCTGAACCTCGACGCCTTCAATGATTCGTTTTTGCATTTCGTAGCTCCTGTGCCAATACCTCGGCCACCTTCAGCCGAGCGCGGATGATGTCCATGTCGGCCTTTGGCGTGGCGATTCCGCTCTTGCTCTTCTTCTGGAAGCAGTGCAGGACGAACACCGCTTCCGCAAACTTGACCGTGTATACCGCTCGATAGGTGCCGCCGGCATCGTCTTCGACGACCTCCAGCACGCCGGCACCACCGAACCCCTTGAGCACCTTTGCTGCGTCATCCTGATCGCCTATCTGCGCCAACGAGAGCGCGTAACCGAAACGGCGACGCACGTCGGACGGCAACGCCATCAAATCCTTGTGGCTGCTCGCGATCCATTCGAGCGGTTTTTCTTTGTTTGTCATGACGGAATTTTATACCTGTTCAGGTAATGATGTAAACGCGGCAACCTCAAGGAGGTGTCGTAAAACATTTGTTTTGCGACAGGCTGTCAGCCGCCGCTGTGCTACCTGTGCAACACCCCCTCAAAAATGTACGGAAAACTCTATCGCTATTCACTATTATGCGGAAACCTGTTTTTGATGGTTATCCGCCTATGTTGGTTGGCTACATGCGCGTGTCGTCGGACTCCGACCGCCAGAGCACGGACTTGCAGCGCGACGCGCTGCTCGCCGCCGGCGTCGATCCGCGTCACCTGTTTGAGGATCGTGCCTCTGGCGCGAAGGATGACCGTGCCGGCTTGGCGCGGGCGCTTGAGTTCGTTCGAGCCGGCGATGTGCTGGTGGTGTGGAAACTCGACCGGCTCGGTCGCTCGCTGTCGCACCTGCTCGCCATTGTGACTTCGCTCAAGGACAAGCGGGTGGCGTTCCGCTCGCTGACAGAGAACCTGGACACTACGACGCCCTCGGGCGAATTCCTGTTCCAGGTGTTCGGTGCGCTCGCGCAGTACGAGCGCGCCTTGATTCAGGAGCGCGTCGTCGCGGGCTTGGCCGCCGCACGCAAACGCGGCCGGATCGGCGGCCGGCCGCAGGCGATCACTGGTGAGAAGCTGGACGCCATCGTCGCCGCGCTCGATGGCGGCATGTCTAAGGCGGCGGTGTGCCGCAACTTCAATGTCAAGCGCACTACGTTGATCGAAACATTGACGCGAGCAGGTTGGCGTGGTGCGGGAAGGACGGTCGATGAGCAACAAGAATAAGCTACTCACCGTCTTTTCTGACGCAGAGCAGGAAGCCTTGTACCGCCTACCGGACTTCGACGATGCTCAGCGGCTGGAATACCTGGCGTTGGCCGAATCTGAACTGGCGTTCGCCAGCAGCCGGCCTAGCCTGCAGGCCCAAGTCTATTGCGTCTTGCAGATCGGCTACTTCAAGGCCAAGCATGCTTTCTTCCGCTTCGATTGGCATGAGGTCGAGGACGATTGCGCCTTCGTGCTGAGTCGCTATTTCCACGGCGAAGCGTTCGAACGCAAGGCGATCACCAAGCATGAGCACTACAGCCAGAGGGGTCAGATCGCCGAACTGTTCGGCTACCGGTCGTGGGCGGCTAGCTTCCTGCCGCAACTGGCACAGCAGGCTGAACAGATCGTGCGGCGCGACGTAATGCCAGGATTCGTGGCCGCCGAACTGATCGTTTGGCTCAGCGAGCACAAAATCATCCGGCCCGGCCACACCACCTTACAAGAGCTGGTCAGTGAAGCCCTGTCCACCGAACGCAGGCGCTTGGGCGGCTTGCTGGCAGAAGTGTTGGACGAATCGGCCAAAGCTGCGCTGGGCCAGCTCCTGGTGCGTGACGACACCCTGTCTCAACTGGCAGCGCTCAAGCAGGACGCTAAAGATTTCGGCTGGCGTCAGATGGCAGGGGAGCGCGAGAAGCGCGCCACGCTGAAGTCCTTGCACGGGATCGCCAAGGCGCTGCTGCCCAAGCTCGGCATCTCGCAGCAGAACCTGCTGTACTACGCGAGCCTGGCGAACTTCTATACCGTCCATGACCTGCGCCACCTGAAGGCGGAGCAGACCCGGCTCTACCTGCTGTGCTATGCCTGGGTACGTTACCGGCAGCTCACCGACAACCTGGTCGACGCGATGGCCTTCCACATGAAAAAACTTGAGGACGAGAGCCGCACGGGTGCGAAACAGTCCTTTGTCGCCGAACAGCTGCGACGCCATCAGGAAACGCCGCAGGTTGGCCGCCTGCTGTCGCTGTACGTGGACGACAGCGTGGCCGATCCGACGCCGTTCGGCGAGGTGCGCCAACGCGCCTACAAAATCATGTCCAGGGAATTGCTGCAAAACACGGCGCAGCGCATGAGCGTCAAGCCACTGAACAAACTGGCGCTGCACTGGCAGGCGGTGGACGGCCTGGCCGAACGCATTCGACGCCATCTACGGCCGCTGTACGTCGCGCTCGACTTCGCCGGCACGGCCCCCGATAACCCATGGCTCGCGGCGCTGACTTGGGCCAAGAGCGTGTTCGCCAAGCAGCAGCGCCTATCACAACGGCCACTCGACGAATGTCCGGCGGCAACGCTGCCGAAACGCTTGCGTCCGTACCTGCTGATGTTCGATGCCGAAGGCACGCCGACAGGCCTGCATGCCGATCGTTACGAATTCTGGCTTTACCGTCAGGTCAGGAAACGCTTCCAGGCGGGCGAGCTCTACATTGACGACAGCTTGCAGCACCGGCATTTGTCCGACGAGTTGGTTTCGATGGACGAGAAAGCCGCCGTGCTCGCGCAGATGGACATCCCCTTCCTGCGGCAGCCGGTCAGTGCCCAGCTCGATGCACTGGCGGCCGAGTTGCGTGCGCAATGGGTGGCGTTCAATCGCGAGCTGAAACAGGGCAAGCTGACGCACCTGGAATACGACAAGGACACGCAGAGACTGACCTGGCGCAAGCCCAAGGGGGAGAACCAGAAGGCGCGCGAGCAAGCTCTCTACGAGCAACTGCCATACTGCGATGTCGCCGACGTGTTTCGCTTCGTCAACGGCCAGTGCCAGTTCCTGTCGGCGCTGACACCATTGCAGCCACGCTATGCGAAGAAGGTAGCCGACGCCGACAGTCTGATGGCGGTGATCATTGCCCAAGCCATGAACCACGGCAACCAGGTTATGGCACGTACCAGCGACATCCCGTACCACGTCCTGGAGAGTACCTACCAGCAGTACCTGCGCCAGGCGACGCTACATGTGGCCAACGATTGCATCAGCAACGCCATCGCCGCACTGCCGATCTTCCCGCATTACTCGTTCGACCTCGATTCGTTGTACGGTGCCGTTGATGGGCAGAAATTCGGCGTCGAGCGACCAACTGTGAAGGCGCGCTACTCGCGCAAATATTTCGGCCGCGGCAAGGGCGTCGTCGCCTACACGCTGCTGTGCAATCACGTGCCGTTGAACGGCTACCTGATAGGCGCACACGAGTACGAGGCTCACCACGTGTTCGACATCTGGTACCGCAACACGTCGGACATCGTGCCGAGCGCGATCACCGGCGACATGCACAGCATCAACAAGGCCAACTTCGCCATCCTGCACTGGTTCGGACTTCGTTTCGAGCCGCGCTTCACCGACCTCGACGACCAGTTGCAGGAGCTGTATTGCGCCGATGATCTGGCATTGTACGAGAAATGCCTGATCCGGCCGGCTGGCCAGATCGACCGGCAACTCATCGTCGGTGAGAAGGCGAACATCGACCGAATCGTCGCCACACTGGGCCTGAAGGAAATGACGCAGGGCACGCTGATCCGCAAGCTGTGCACCTATACGGCGCCGAACCCGACGCGGCGCGCAATCTTCGAGTTCGACAAGCTCATCCGCAGTATCTACACACTGCGCTACCTGCGCGACCCGCAACTGGAGCGTAATGTTCACCGCTCGCAGAACCGCATTGAGTCCTATCACCAGCTACGCTCGACCATCGCCCAAGTCGGTGGGAAGAAGGAATTGACCGGCCGCACCGACATCGAAATCGAGATCAGCAACCAGTGCGCCAGGCTGATCGGCAACGCGATCATCTTCTACAACTCGGCGATCCTGTCCCTGCTGCTGACGAAGTACGAGGCAGCTGGCAATGCCAAGGCGCTGGCGTTGATCACGCAGATGTCGCCAGCGGCCTGGCGGCACATCCTGCTGAACGGGCATTACACCTTCCAGACTGACGGCAAGTTCATCGACCTGGATGCGCTCGTGGCGGGACTGGAGCTGGGCTGACGGAAATTTCTGGGATTCCGGCGTACAACCCCAGCGAGAAAGAAAAGAACAGGGTGCTCCGTGCAGAGAATGATCAGCTTTTAGCGGAGGTAGCTCGGCTGGCTTCGGTTAACCAGCGACTAATATTCGAGATGATTCAGCTGAAGGCGGTTGCCAACGGTAAGGTCACCGCACTCCCTCTGAAACCAGGGCCCAACTAGGCCCTGATGGGGAACCCGCAGAATTCGTAAAAATCGCACGCTAACAGTTCAAGCGTCCCGGCCACGCCTGACTGTAGCTTGTTGACTGGTCAGTCTGTCTCGCGGGTAAAGCGATAGAACAAGTTCGGCTCGCTGACCACGTACAAATACCCTTCATCGTCGATGGTTACGCCTTCGGCTTGGGGTATGCCTTTCAGCAAACCAGCAAACCCCCTCGCCAAGGAGCGGAAACTCACCACCTTGCCCTCGTCGGTGATTTCAATCAGCAGTTTCGACTCGTCGCTGAGCAATATCAGGTGGCCACTCTGTTGATCGAAGACGACCGAAGACAAGTCAGTGGCAAATACCTTGTCCTTTACCAAGTTGGACAGGTCGCGCACGTGCAGGGAAAAACCTCCTGCCAGGCTGGCACGAAGGCCGCCCACTTCCAGCAATTGGCGAGGGTCACGCTCCTTGGTCACAAACAAGCGATCACCTTTCAGGTCGTAGGCGAGCCCTTCAAGGCCTTTGTTGTCCGCCTTGCCAAGTGCCAAGGTCAGAGCTGGATACTGGTCTCGGCTCAATGAGCGACCGGGAGAAAGCTTACTGCCTTCGGCGAGGGGGACATCCACGATAACAAGGCTCTGCCGGCGCTCCTCGGCGATTACCAGTTGGCCGTTGCCGGCATAGGACACCGCCTCCACATCGTGGAAACCGTCCAGGCTATAGCGCCTTTCCACGTCACCGTCACGACTGAGGGCCAATAGTTCGTTTGGGCCGTTGGTAACCGCCCATAGCAGGTTCAGGTCAGGGTCGAAGGTCAGGCCCGAAAGGTTGTTGTCCACACCGGGAACCGGCTTAGCATCGAGCTCAACCCGATAGTCAGGCAGCCACACAGAGCGCTCCTGCCAATCGTCGGTGTGCCAGTGGGTCTTGATCCAGAAGTACAACCGATCATCAAGGTGATGGGTGCGGACTTGGAATACGGTAAGCAATACAAAGCACAGCAGTGCCCACATCCAGGCACTTGTTTTCTGTGTTCGGCCCAACCAGTTTTTAGCCATCAAATACATTAGAAGCCTCGTTAATTGGGACTGACGTCACGAGCTGTCATGGTTTCAATCCGACTCGGCGCGGCTCGCACAGGTGATGCACAACGGCGTGGCCGGATCGAATTCCAGGCGGCCCGAGGCGATCAACTCGCCGCATTGGTTACACCAGCCATACTCGCCCTCGTGCCAACGCTTGAGGGCCAGCTGGAGGCGGACGCGTTCATGCTGCGCCCGACTGCGGATGGCATCGTTCATCGCTTGCTGCTGGAGTGCGTCCATCCTCGACAGACGCCCTACCTTGCTTTGATCCAACTCCACCGATTGCGAGCGAGACTCAGCGTCTTCCAGCAACCGATCCAGCTCGGCAGCCCGCTGTTCCAGTAGGGTCTTGAAATGGGCAAGATCGAGGGCGTCGTCCATGGCCGTTAGCGCAGCAGCAACAGTGGGCCAGTGGTGGTGCGCAGCATGCTGGTCGTGGTGCTGCCGACCAGAAACTGACGGATGCGCGAATGACCGTAGGCCCCCATCACCAGCAGGTCGATGCCGTGCTCTTTCTGATAGGCGTGCAAGGTAGGCTCTATCTCGCCGTTCAGGGTCTCGGCGCGAACAGTGAATCCGACGTTGAGCAGCACTTTCTGCGCCCAGTCCAGCTGCGCGGACGATTCGTCGTTCACTGGCCCAACCATCACCAGGTGGATCGGCAGCCCCTTCAGCAGGGGGCTGGCCGCCAGCATCTCCACACCCTTGCGGGTAGTAGCGCTGCCATCGAAGGCCAGCATCGCGCTCTCGGGCTTTTGGAAGTTGGCCGGGGTGACCAGGATTGGCCGGTGCATGATACGAATCACGCTCTCCAGCTGGCTTCCGACATGCTGACTCAGACCGCCGCTAGACTCGCCTTGGCGACCGATGACCAATAGGCGCGTTTCGCTTTCCAGCTCTTGCAGGTTTTCCAGCAGATCGCCATGACGTTGCTTGGACTCCGGCGCGGTCACACCATCCGTCATGGCCCGCTCTTTCGCGGCCGTTAACATGATCCGCCCCTGCTCCAGGGCCAACTTACCGCGCTGTTCATCCAGGGAAGCAAGCTCATCGAGCAGATGCTCGCGGCTGCCAAGGCCGATATTGCCACTCAAGTCGGCCGCAACTGGGTACTGGCGCTGATCCAGCACATGCAAGAAGGTCAGCGGGGCTTCCAGGCTCAGACTGGCCCAGGCTGCGTAGTCGCACACAGCTGGAGCCGAGGTGGAACCGTCGATACAGGCAATTACTTGGGTCATCGTTGTTCTCCTTCTCAGTGGCCCATGAGTTGATCAATGGCGTCGGGTTTATCGTGAACTCCGAATCGATCCACGATAGTGGCGCTCGCTTCGTTGAGACCTAACACTTCAACTTCGGTGCCTTCGCGGCGGAACTTGATAACCACCTTGTCCAGGGCAGCAACTGCGGTGATATCCCAGAAGTGGGCGCGATTCAGGTCGATGGTTACCTTGTTCAGGGCTTCTTTGAAGTCGAAGGCCGCGACGAACTTGTCTGCCGAGCTGAAGAACACCTGGCCAGTGACGTTATAGCTACGATGCTCGCCGGATTCGTCCAGCGAAGAACTGATCGCCATGTAATGGCCAACCTTGTTGGCGAAGAACATCGCGGCCAGCAGCACGCCGGCCAACACGCCGAAGGCAAGGTTGTGGGTGGCCACCACGACCACAACGGTGACGACCATGACAATGTTGGTCGACAACGGGTGCTTCTTCAGGTTGCGCAGCGAATCCCAACTGAAGGTGCCGATGGACACCATGATCATCACTGCCACCAGCGCAGCCATCGGGATCTGCTTCAGCCAGTCGCCGAGGAACACCACCATCAGCAGCAGGAATACACCTGCGGCCAGGGAGGACAGACGAGAACGACCGCCGGATTTCACGTTGATGATCGACTGACCAATCATCGCGCAGCCGGCCATACCGCCGATCAGACCCGAAGCAATGTTGGCCACGCCCTGGCCCTTGCACTCGCGGTTCTTGTCGCTGGGGGTGTCGGTCAGGTCGTCGACAATAGTCGCGGTCATCATCGACTCCAGCAGACCGACCACGGCCAGCGCTGCCGAGTAAGGGAAGATGATGGCCAACGTCTCGAACGTCAGCGGCACGTCAGGCCAGAGAAAGATTGGCAGCGTATCCGGCAGTTCCCCCATATCACCGACCGTGCGGATATCCAGCCCAACCGACATGGCGACTGCGGTCAGCACGATGATGCACACCAGTGGCGATGGGATGAGCTTGCCGATCCTGGGGATATAGGGAAATAGGTAGATGATGCCGAGGCCTGCGGCTGTCATGGCGTAGACGTGCCAGGTGACATTGGTCAGCTCGGGCAGCTGAGCCATGAAAATCAGGATCGCCAGTGCATTGACGAAGCCGGTCACCACCGAGCGCGAAACGAAGCGCATCAGCGAGCCGAGCTTCAGGTAGCCAGCACCAATTTGCAACACGCCACACAGCAGCGTGGCGGCCAGCAGATATTCAAGACCATGGTTCTTGACCAGGGTCACCATCAGCAGTGCCATGGCCCCTGTCGCGGCTGAAATCATGCCTGGGCGGCCACCGACAAAGGCGATCACCACGGCGATACAGAATGAGGCGTAGAGACCAACTTTGGGGTCGACGCCCGCAATGATAGAGAAAGCGATGGCTTCAGGGATCAGCGCAAGTGCGACGACGATCCCCGCGAGCACGTCGCCACGGACGTTGGAAAACCACGTTTGTTTGAGTGTTTGTAGCATCAGAATATCCAAAGCAATGCACCGCACGCATGCCAGGAAAATGGCGAGCGCGTCGATACGAATTCAAATTGTGAGGATTATTTTGCTGTGCGCTTTGGGTGTAAGAACCGGGCATACAGCAGTACGCAGCCGCCAGCGAAACTGGCGGAGGCGAGGTTGTTGCGAGGGGGCGTAGCGCTAAGGCGGCGTAGGCTGCCAGTAGAGCGTTTGGAGTACAGTCATGCTGGTGTTCCTGTAGCTCAAGGGGTATGCGGAGCCAAAAGTATACAGTGAAGCTATCGTCGATTGCGATCCGCCGCCCTGCTTTGCGAAGCCACGTCTGAAATAGGCTTAGTCGAGGAGTATCGCCATCAGGAACGAAGGAAAATAATCAAAAAAATGTTAGGGAGTTAATTTGCTTATAAATCAATATCTTACACTCAACTAACTGTTAGGGTCATTCAGATATAACGACGGCTGTGTAATCGCCAGGTCATACGACGCCAAGCCGTACGTGAAGATGGGCGAGCCCTATTTCCAGGCCAAGGAGAAGTTGCGGCGGCATGGCATCGTGGCATTTTCGTCCAACTATGCGCTGTATTAAGTTAGGTGGAATGCTTTTGAGCTAGGCTGAATCCGTTGACGCTCAGGGGGCGCCCATGACCACCACCCCATTGCACAAGCAAGTGTTAAGTCGTTATTCCAGTGTACAAGCTTGGCTGGAGCTCTTGGGTAATCTGGGGCGTGCGCCGGCCACCCTTGACGCCTATGGCCGTGCCCTTGCGCATTACTTATTGCATTGCGAAGGGAGTGGGCTGAAACCCGAATCCGCGACATTCGAACAAGTCACGCTCTACATCCGTGAGCTGCTACCTGGCGCAAAGAGCGCGGTGGCGAATTCAACCTTGCACCAGCGGCTTACTGCTATCCGGTTGTGGTACGACCACCTCGTTTTTCAGGGTCTTTGCGAGCACAACCCCGTGCCCCGCGGACAGCATGGTCGGCTGGCCCAAGTGCCTGGACATGGAGGGTTTGTCAGGGGCTTGCTCCCACGGCTGATTAAGTTGCCAGACATTCCCACCGATGAGCAGTGGCGACACTTTCTCAGTATTGCGGCCAGGTCGTCTATCCGTGATCGACTAATGCTGTCGTTGGCGTATTTCGGGGCTCTTCGCCGTGCCGAGTTGGTGGCCTTGCGTATTGAGGATTTAGACGTTGCACACCGACTGATCTCGGTGCGAGCGGAAACGACCAAAGGCAAACGCAGCCGCGTCGTGTGCTACAGCCCAGACATTGCACCTGTCTTGATAGAGCATCTACATGCTCTTCGCGGCGCTGGCTGGATGCGAGGTTCGTTGTTTCGATCAGCATCAGATCGTAATCGAGGCTCGCCACTGTCCCGTTGGGCGTGGAGTAAAACGGTTGAAGGGTGGGCCAAGGAAGCGAAACTATCGCACCTGAGCACTCATACCTTTCGCCACCTTCGGCTTACCCATCTGGCCCGTGCGGGCTGGAAGCTCCATGAACTGACCACGTATGCTGGACATCGAGACCCCAAAACCACTTTGATTTACCTGCACCTATCTGGCGCGGATTTAACCGCAAAGATGGCGCACTCCGTCGGCAGTCTCGATGCTCGGATGTTCTGTGAACTCTTTGGGTCTGAGGCATTGCTATGAGCACCCCCTCAGTCACCCCTTATGTTCCGTTCGACGCGAGCAAGTACGTACGTCAGAGCGATCTATCGAAAATCGAGCTGAGCATACTTTCGAATCGCTCTCACCGTTCAGACTGGGGCTACCTCCAATCAGAGATACCTGAGCTCATGAGGCCGCTAGCTGATATAGCGGCGCACAGCGGCGTTTCTCAGCGATTAGCCATTTCATCAGTGGCAGTCATTCTCTGGAATGTCAGCAAAACCGGTAAACCCTACTGGTGTTGGTCTGAGTCGCAGTGGTTGACCTTGCTCAGTAATCGAGCAGGATCACGACCATATCTCGCTTCCGTTGCTTACCATCTCGGCGATTTTCGAACCCCGCAGCGTATCGCCAAATTCCGGCAGCCGGCGATATATGCTTCTTTTATCTTCGGCCATGCCGTGTTCAGACATGAGCACGTTCGCTTGAGCCAAGCGTTGAGATCGCTGGGCTACGCTGCTCGCCATCTTGAGCAGTTCCTTTCCAACGTGCTGGGTGCCTTGATGCTGGAAAACGGCGATCCGCGGTTGGAGACATTCACCGAGGAACTGCTACTGAAGGGCCAACAGCATCGAAGCGAAGGTGTCGCGAGATCGGTCGGAAAGGTATCTCACGGCCTCGCTGCCATGGGGATTTTGGCGAAACCTTTACGCATGCGAGGCTATACCTGTTGGCGGGCGAAAAGCATCGAAGGCATCGATCCGACTTGGGCAATGTGGTGCCGTCGATGGCGAGACACTTCCACCTTGCGTCCACGCACACGTGAAAGCAATTACAGTTTTATCTTGAGGACCGGTGTCTGGCTAGCGCGCGAGCAATCAGGAATGGCGGCGCCTACCGATTGGAGCATGTCCACTTGCGCTGCATTTATTGCTGCCGTCGACCGGATGACGGTCGGTGAGTGGGCTTTGGAGTCAGCGAAGGGAACACAGCTAAAGGGGCTTGGTCAGCCTATCGCTGCCAACTCGAAGCGCGGCTTTCTACATGCCTTGCGACGATTTTTTACAGACTTTGAACTCTGGGGATGGGGTCGTTTGAAGTTCAGCCCCCGGCATCACCTCGCCACCCCGCGATCCGTGACATTCAACTCGGGTATCAACCCGCGGGTAATTGATGACTCGACCTGGCTCAAGCTGATTTGGGCGAGTCTAAATCTTGAGCGTAGTGATCTGCTTTCGGAGATTCACTATCCGCTGTCGATGGTTCAAGCCATTGCTGTAGTGTGGACGCACGCTGGTTTGCGCAGCAATGAAATCATGCGCTTGGATAAAAGATGCGCGCATCCTCAGACCAATGATGTGGTACACGAGGATGGGACCATCGTTCCAGCAAAAACTTTATGCTATCTCGATATTCCTGCCAGCAAGACGTTCAAAGCTTTCGTCAAACCTGTAGCGGTGGTCGTGAAGGAGCGCATTGACGCCTGGCTGGAGGACAGGCCTGCTAACCAGGCCGCTTTGCTGGATGAGCGAACCGGGGAAAAAGTTAGCTACCTATTTCAGTTTCGAGGCAAGCGCATAGGCTCCAGTGTCATTAATGGCACCATCATTCCAATGCTATGCGCCAAGGCGGGTGTGCCACTGGAGGACAGTCGCGGGCGAATCACCAGCCACCGGGGACGTGCCTCCGCAGTGACGGCGCTCGCCAGCGTCCCTCAGGGCATGTCGCTGATCGAGCTAATGCAGTGGTCGGGACATAGCTCGCCGAATTCGACTTTGCATTACATTCGAATTCGGCCTACCAAGCTGGCAGCATCCTTCGTTAAAGCCGATCAAATGGCCCATATGGTCTCCGTTTTGATCGATCATGACGTAATTGTTCGCCATTCAGATGCCCCCTACACCTTCTATGACTTGGGCGACTCGTATTGTTCAAATCCCTTCTGGAGCAGCTGCCCACATCGCATGGCCTGTGCGGGGTGTGACTTCAACTTGCCGAAAGCCAGCGCAAGGGCCCAAGCATTGGAAAGCAAATCGTCTATCGGACGGTACTTGGAGGCCGTGCCTTTAACTCCCGACGAGCGAGCCATTGCCGAGGGCGACTTGGAAAAGCTGGAGAGCCTCATTCGAAAGCTGGACAATGTGCCGGCTCTAGACGGCAGGATGCCGAGGAGATCGATGAGAGAAAGAGGAGGCTATAAGTAGAAAAGTTCTTAAGCGACTAGTGGCTCGCTAGACATACCTGTCGCGTTACTCCTGATTTTGCTGTTGCCGCGTTTCCTGCCCTTCTCGGCCGACACCCATGTTGCGGCGACCGTCATAGGTCAGGACCGATGGAACGCCGGCGTCACCATGATGCGGGTGGCCGATCCCCGAAGCTGGCGCGGCGTGGCCGATTCCTCGCAGCTCGTGCGCGACAATGCCGAGGCGATCGGGCAATGCGCCGAGGCCGCGCGCACGGCCGGTTCAGATCAGCAATGCACCATCACCGTGAAAGCGCCGGCAGCACCGGCGCAGTAGGGTTGTGGGGGGACACCAGTTATTTCGGGAGGTTTTCTTCCGCCTCAACAGGTCCGGCGGCCATCGCGACGAGGCGCGCCGCGATACGCTTGCGCAGTTGCTCGGGGAGCGGGCGCGACGACAGCGCCTCGTGAATCCACAGCCCATCGGCGGCAAGGCGCGAAATGAACCTGTCCAACTCGGCAGCGTCGTTTCCAATCGGCGCAGGAGGTGCCCAGCGGTCGATGACCTGTTGCCACAGATCGCCAAGCTGCCGATTGTCGGAGCTTTCCAGCATGAGCAGCAGTTCGACCCGCCGGGCAGCTCTTGCGCAGGTGTTGATGTAGGCGGCGTGTCGTTCGGCGTCTGTCGCCCTGTCCGAGGTGTTGCCGGCGCTCGCTTCCAGCTCCTGTTCCCATGAGCGAGTCAGATGCTCATGGGTGGCGAGGATCAGGGCTTCGCGCGACGGGAAATGATACAGAAGGCCGGCGCGTGTCATGCCGGTTTCGAGCGCTACGGCGTCGAGGGTGACGGCGGTGAGGCCGTCACGCTCGATGATGCTCACAATGGCTTCAAGCACTTCGAGGCGCTTGCTGGCTCTCGCCATGTCGGCTTCCTTAGTGTTGTGTGGGATAGGCTGACGATTGCGAGCCGGGACCGTAGCGCCGCAACAGGATGCCGGTGATCAGGGCACCCACGGCCAGAACACCCGCCGCCACGTACATGACGACCGTATAGGCGTGGTCGAATGCGATTCCTGCCGCTTGACGCACGACAACACCATCGGCCCCCGCCTCGTTGGCAAAGACCAGCGCCGACGCCATGCTGTCGCGGGCCGCTTCCGAGGTTCCGGCGGGGAACACGACGTTGACCGTATAGAGGTAGGCCAAAAGACTTCCGAGAATTGTGACAGCGAACAGACTGCCAAACTCGTAGGACACTTCCTCGACCGACGACGCCATGCCGGCGCGATGCACAGGCACATTGCCCACAATAGCCGTTGATGCCACCGACATTGTTGCACCTACGCCGGCACCGGTCAGCGCCAGACCGGCGATCAGCCAGCCAAGGCCATGAGTGATGCCCCATGTCGCAAGCAGGACCGCCAGCGATCCCGCCGCAAGCCCGCCAGCTATAAGGATACGTAGGCCAATACGATGCAGGAATGCACCACCGAGCAGCGCAGTCGGCAATGATCCGAGCGCCGCCGCCGAAACCAGCATCCCGGCTTCCAGCGGCGTGAAGCCCGCAACGAGCTGGAAGCGTTGCGTCGTAGCAAGCTCAACACCGCCGATGGCGAACAGGGAGAACGCGGCCGCTAGAACGCCCGATGTGAACGCGGCATTGCGGAAGATCGAGAAGTCGAGCAGCGGGAACGGCAGGCGCAGTTGCCGGCGGACGAACAGCGCTCCGGCGAGGATGGCAACCAGCAGCGAAATAGCGGGGACGGCCCACGACTGCCCGGCATGGGCAGATTCCTTGATCGCGATCACAAAAGCCGACAGCGCCACCAATGCCTGAAACGACGACACCACGTCCCAAGGCTTGGTCGCATCGCCGGCCACCTTCGGCGCAACGATCAGCGCCGAAATGAAGGCAGCGACCACTACCGGCACATTGATGAGGAACACCGACCCCCACCAGAAATGGCCGAGCAGAAAACCGCCGATGATCGGTCCGAGCGCAGCGCCGACGACCGACAACGACCCCCAGATCGCAATGGCGATGTTGCGTTCCCGGTCATCCTCGAAGGTGACGCGGATGAGGGCGAGTGTCGCGGGCATCATCGCCGCCGCGCCGACCGCCAGAAAGGCCCGCGCCCCGATCAGGATTTCCGCTGTAGGCGAATAGGCCGCCACAATCGACGCGACACCGAACAGCACGAGGCCGATGAGGAACATGCGCCGGTGACCGATCCTGTCACCCAGCGTCCCGGTGCCGAGCAGCAGGCCGGCCATGACGAGGGGGTATGCGTTGATGATCCACAACCCTTGCGTTGCCGTCGCGCCAAGCTCGCGCGTCAGGGTAGGCAGGGCCGTGTAGAGGACCGAATTGTCCAGAACGATAAGCAGGAGACCGGCGGCGACGGTCACCAGAAGAACCCAGCGGTTCGAGTGGGCGGCAGGCATGATAGCACCATTCAGTGAGAGTAGCCAAACTTTACAGACAAGTTAGTAAAGTATCAAGCGCCTGCCCGTGAGGAACTTCAGACAATGGCCGACAGCGGGGCTTCGCATTCCGGGGCGCGATCAATTTGTCGCGAAATTCCTAAGTTATGCGACACACTAGATTTTTCGGGGTTTTGCTGGGCTGCGGGTGTCGCAGGAGTGTGCCGCACGTAGATCGAAGTTAAACCTGATGCTAGGCCGGCTCATGCACTAGCCGGATGTCGATTTCTCTGTCGACATACTGCCACTCCACCGAGGCTCGGAGTTCGGCCAGAAGCCTGTTAAAGGCCGTCTCATCAGACGGGGAATATTCGAACCAAGTCAAGAAGTCGAAGGGTTCGTTCTCGCCCAGGTCCCGACAATGGTGGAGGCGGCGGGCCACAGCAGGGAGATATTGGAGCCCGATGTGAATGTGACGGGACTGTTCCTCAAAAATCTTCCGGCGTTCGTCTTGAGACAGTCCCCACCATGAGGGGTTTTTCCGGATAGGGATCAGGGCGGCGCAGGTAGCCTCTGCTCGACCCAAGCTTGGCTGCTTCGCCACGAGACGATCCTTCTCTTCACGCACGACATAGCGCTCGTTACTCGTTATCCCGCGAAGGAGCCATTTGGTGCCCGGAGGCTGCGGCGAAACAGAGCCAGCGGCTACGTTGAGCCGTGGGATTCCAGGGAGAGGGGCTCCTGCCACGGCATTCATCGCAACAACGCGCCAAACCCCCGTTTCTCCACCAGCGAACGTAAATACTCGTGTATTCATCAGGTTCCTCTCAGGCCTTTCGCCTATTTCTCAGATAACGCAAAACCTGCACTGCCCGGCGCAACCACGGAGACAAATATGAAAGGTCCTGGACCAGAGTTCACGGCACCATGTACTTGCCCAGGTTTTGCAATGGCAATATCTCCAGCTTTAAGATGAATTTCTACGCCGTTGCCTTGATAATACTTGGCCTCACCTGAGATAACCGTCCAAGTATCTTGGCCGTGAGGATGGACATGGGCAGCTATTTCCTGCCTAGGGTAGGCGTGCCAAACTACAACGACAGAATCGTTGGTCTCCAGAACAACTGAACGGATCGGTTCGCCGTTAGACGGACGGACATATTCGTCCACCGAAAAAATCCGCGATTCCGTTTCTGCTTTCATGTTCACACTCCATTCCTGCACCGCAAGGTGACGTGCATCTGGCACTAACACCAAGACGAAGCCTTGATCTTGATGGGGGCGGAGAAGCTCGACACGCCGAACGGCATCATGAAGAGCACTTTCATGCGGCACCAACCATTTCTTTTAACGACACGAGGCTCGTATGCACATGACGATATGTACTTGAGCGCCTTTCGGAAAAGCTATGTTATAGGACGGAGACCGTCAATACTCCGTCGTGGGTAGGCATGACAGAACGGTAGGATAACGGCGACGTTTTGGTCATATGTACATGGGAGGGCGGTTCACCGCTCGGCAGGGGTGTTGTCGATGGACAGGTGTCCGCCTTCGATGTAACAGATCAGCTTTGACCGGTTACTAACAGGATGACCGGATGATCCGGTGAGCGACGGCGATCTCCTCAGAAGCTACAGCCATACCGGTTGGGTATGAGAAGCTCCAAGGGCGAGCATGGCCCGGTTCTTATTGACTTTCTATTACACATAAATGGCGACATGAGCGAGCGGGTTATGTCGCTGATCGAATCGATGGTGCCTGCGGCCGAGGTCTACTCGATCGATAAAATGCTTCGCTGATCTCACTGGCGTGCAGGGGAGTCTGACCCAATTCGGCCGGGAGGTACGCGCCAAGGTGCTGCGCTGCACTGGCATCCCTGTCGGTGTGGGGATCGCCCGAACCAAGACTCTGGCGAAGCTCGCCAACCACACCGCGAAGCGGCTGCAGGCGCATACGGGTGGGGTGGTCGACATCACTGATGATTTCAAGCGCGACTGGGTACTGCGCAACACTGAGGTGAAAGAGGTCTGGGGCATTGGCCGGCGGATGACGGCACACCTCGAGGCGATGGGCATCTGCAGGGCCATGGACCTAGCGAAGGCAGATCCGCGGATGCTGCGTGACAAGTTCAGCGTGGTGGTGGAAAAGACAGCGCGCGAGCTCGCCGGCACGCCGTGCCTCGAACTGGATGAGGCTGATCCGCCGAAGAAGGAGATCTGCTGCAGCCGGATGTTCGGTAAGAAAATGACCGAACTGACACCAATCAAGCAGGCGGTAGCGACCTATGCAGCGCGAGCAGCCGAAAAGCTGCGCGCCCAGGGATCGGTGTGCAAGCGCATGCGAGTGTCGATCCGCACAGGCATGTTCAATCCCAACGAACTGCATTTGGCGAAAGGGGCGCTGGTTGAACTGCCTTACCCCACGAGCGACACTCTATTGCTCACGCGGGCAGCGACTGAGGCTGTGGAGAAGGTCTACCAGGACGGGTACCGCTACAGCAAAGCCGAGGTGCTGCTGCTCGATCTACGGCAACCAGGTGAATTCACTGACGATCTGTTCGCGTCAACGCAGCCAGTTGCCTGCGATCGCCTGATGTCGGTTATGGATGGCATAAACCTTCGGTACGGCAAAGGCACACTGAGGTCTGCCAACGTCCCCCGAAGCCCAGAGTGGGGTATGCGTCGAGAGCTCTTGAGCCAGTCGTTCACAACAAGGTTGGATGAGCTGTGGCGGGTTTACTGTAAGTGAATAACTAGTTAAGGTCTGGGAGAGCACACGCGCATACTTAATTGGCATTGCCAACTGGATAAATTAGCATCCAGTGTATATGCTCTCAAAAAATTCATCACCAACACGGCATACTAGATCAATAAGGAATTCCATGAAACTTCCAGGGCGAAATGAACGTTGCTGGTGCAAATCTGGGAAGAAGTTTAAACACTGCCACCTAGACATTGATCGCCAACCACCTGTAGCAGCACACACTGTCTTGCAAACCCTTGGCTCTTTCAAGAAAAATAAAAAATGTAGCGTACCGCAATCATTGCAGCACGAGTGCTCAGGCGGGATAATAAATGCCCACACCGTCTCAAAAAGCTCATCTCTGAAGGCGATAGCTAGAAACGGGCACGTATTAAAAATATCGATAGAACTAAAAGTTAATATCCCGCCAAAAATAAAATTGAGCGAGGTGGGTATAAATAGCGCCTCGACTTTTACAGGCTTCTGTGCCAGCCATGATAAAAAATTATTCTCAACAATCGAAGACCAACCGTTCAAGCCTGTACCATCACACTGCTTCCTGATTATGTACAGAGGCATTTCCAGAGAGATCTTCAGCAAAGAGTACGCCTCAAAAACCTTTGATTTCATGAGGATCCTAGACAGGGGAAAGAGCCTGGCTGAACAGGTCGTAATCCAGAATGCATCAGCCTTACTCGGGAATAATAACTCCTTAACAACAAGCGACCTAAAACACATAAAATCAAAGCTAGACACTATGTTAGTCACGGGCGACTACAGCGACTTAAACTACGCCGTATTCACACTTGAATCCCCACCACCGATAATGGGAAGTGCTATAGTTGGCCCGACATTCGACTTTGATGGATATGAAGCCCAGAAGATAACAAGCATTCCTGGCGACATGCCGGACTACATGACCATTAATTCATTCGCTAGTGACGGCAAAGGCTTCATTGTTTTATCCTGGCTTTCAGAACACTCTTTGACCTGCAACAAACTGATAAGACAATTCTTGGACAAGAAACTAACAGCCGACAGCCTGGCGGCCTTTATGGTGTTACTAATAGAGAACTTCTACATTTCACCAAGCTGGTGGGAATCACTGGATAACGGCACACAAGCCCTGATAAAAAATATGTACTCGCAAGGTGTAGAAACCCACACCGATGGCAACTCGATAAACATCGACCGCCCACTGCACTTCCCTGCAATAATAAATGTATCAATGAACCCCACGCTTTAGATCCAGCCATCATAAACTGAGCAGATGGAACCCGCGGCTGCCAGGACTTTGAAGGATCGGCGTATTCCATGATGCTCATTGTGAGCGCACGAGGGCGGCAGAGGGCGCTGGACTGTACGAGGGGCTTTTCAGTCCCGGCGCTCGCCAACAGAGGGTTTGCCCTTCGACATCGATCGAGAAATTCCACGCCGGCGGGCTAAGTATTTTCTGCTGAATCAGGATCATGGTTGCGCGAGGGTGTACTCGGCTTCGAGAGGACACCCATGAAACTGCCGATCCGAAAACACCTGCCCCTTGCTATGGGCCTGCTCATCCTGGGCGCCATCATCGCGTTCCAGCAGTACCAGCTGTCGACTCTGTCTCGCGCCGTGAATGGAGCAGCAGAAAAAGTCTCGATCGATGCACTCCAGAACAGGGTGAGCGCGATCGACGATCGGCTCGACAATGTGTCAGGCAAACCCCTGGTCACGATGGAAGACTTCCGTATAAGCCAGCAAGCGCTCTCGAGCCGGATCGATGCTGTGCAGGCCACAGCATCGCAGGCCCACGAGGCTGCAGCTGAAGCCACTCGCTCTTCCGCGACTGCGGGCGATCTCCTAGTACTGAAAGCCGACCTTGAGTCGCTCGACGGCAAACTGCAGAAAATGAGCAAGCCTCAGGCTCAGGCGACTGCACCAGCCCCCAAAACCTCCTCCAAACCGAAGGCGAAGCCCGCACCGGTTAAAGCCCCACCAATCCCGCAAGATCCTCCGCCCTTTCAGATGGTCGGCCTCGAATACCGAGGCGGAGAGCGTTTCCTGTCTGTTGCCCCCACTGGTAGCACGCGGCTGAGCCAGATCTACCTGATTCGGCCTGGCGAAGTGGTCAGCGGCAGCAACTGGCGCCTCAGGGCTGTAGATGAACGGACCGCAACCTTCGACGCCGGCGGAACAACCCGAACCCTGAGCATCCAGCCATGAGTAAAGCACCATGAATCTACCGATCGTTCGAGCCATCGCCTGCGCCTGCGCGTTTACCGCAATTGGCATTGAGGCCGCGCCGCTTCCTTCCGCCGCTGGAGGGGCCGCCTCCAGTGTTCAACAGCTCACCAGCGAAAGCACCCTGTCCCAGAACAAGCTCGATGATAGAGCCGCGCAGGAGTGGGGACTGACCCCCAAGGAGTACGAACGATATCAAGAGGTAATGCAGGGACCCCGGGGGGTGTATTCGCCAGGGCTTGACCCTCTCACCGCGCTGGGAATCGAGGCCCGATCAGAGAGCGAACGACGCCGGTTCGCCGAGCTGCAGGTCCAAGCAGAGCGCCAACGAGTCGATCGGGAGCTCGCCTACCAGCGAGCCTACGACGAGGCGTACCAGCGCATGTTCCCAGGCATCAAAGCCATTGAGATTTCGACCACCCCTTCGGGCCAGGCCGGATCCGGGAGCGGCCCAGCTCTGGAGGGCAACGGGCGCATGGCACTCTTCGTCAAAGACGACTGCCTACCCTGTATCAACCAGGTCAAACGGCTGCAGGCGTCACAGACGCCGTTTGATCTGTATTTCGTCGGCAGCCAGCAAGACGATGAAAGGATCCGCCGCTGGGCAATTCTCGCGGGTATTGACCCGTCCAGCGTTAAAAGCCGTCTGATCACACTGAATCATGACCAGGGCCGCTGGGTTCGCCTCGGGCTCGGTGGCTCGCTGCCAGCCGCCGTAACACAGGTGAATGGATCATGGCGTCGTCAGTGAGCGGGTGGCGGCTCTACGTTCTGTCGGTGGTTCTGCTCGCCGGCAACGCATGGGGTGTAGAAGATCCGCCAGCAGCTTACAAGGCGATCGGCATCAGACACGGGGTCCCGCCCGTTGTGCTCTATTCGGTGGCACTGCAGGAAAGCGGGACGCGATTGCGCGGGCAGCTTGTGCCGTGGCCCTGGACGTTGAATGTTGCCGGAACCGGCTACCGCTTCGCCACACGAGCAGACGCTTGCCAAGCTCTGATGATAGCGATTGTTAAGGCTGGACCCGCTCGAGTCGACGTGGGGCTGGGACAAACAAATATTCGCTTCAACGGGCATCGCTACCGCTATCCCTGCGAAGGCCTGGACCCCTACAAGAACTTGGCGGTGACCGCTCAGATCCTGGCTGAACAAAAGGCTAAGGGTGGAACCTGGATCGATGCTGCGGGGCGGTATCACCGCCCTGCCGGGGGGGCGCCGGCCGCGAAGTACCGTAGCTATTTCACGAAACATCTTAGCCGGGTCACCGGCATCAAATTCGAGGTAGTGACCCCATGACATATCCCCACGCCCGGCGATCACACGCCGTGCAGGCCCTGGCCCTCGCGATCGTGAGCAGCCTGGCTCTGCCCTGCAATGCTGATCAGCAAGCGGTGCTCACCGTGGTGGAGGACCGTGGCGGCTCATCCGCACTGTCCTACTACCAAGACATTGATCCCGAGCCTACGCACACCACCCCAGTTGTGACTGGCGTCCGGGCGGGCGGGGCATTTCCGGTGTCGACTCCAGAACTGAGCCCCGGCCCAGTACATGGACGAGTGATCAACGCAGCAGGTCTGCAGCCGATGTTCATCGTTGGGGATGATCCAACGTCGCAGGCCTGGCTCAAGCAGAAGCTGTCGGCACTTCAAGGCCTGCAGGCAGTAGGCCTTGCTGTGAATGTCAGCAACGCTGCACGACTGCAAGAGATCCGCCGCTGGGCACCTGGGTTGCAGGTGATGCCTGTACCTGCCAGCGATATTGCTGGTCGCCTGGGGCTGCAGCACTACCCGGTGCTGATCACAGCTACAACCCTTCAGCAGTGAGAACCGGGATGCGCCCAACACGACTATCGCCAGTGTTCACACTGATCATCAGCCATCCCCTACACCGGCCCGGCCGGGAGCAAATGATTGAGCAGGTTCGCCATGTGAGCGAGCTGTACGGTGCTCGCTTGACAGGAATCTCCGAGCTCAACGAACACGCATTCGCCCAGCGCCTGGCCGAACGGCTGACACCGGACCAGGTTGAGCAAGCGCGTGCGGAAGTCGACGCCATGACATACACCGCGAGGACCTGAGATGGCGACATACACCCTTGAATCTCTGCTCCGGCCGCCGGTAGAGCTTTTCACTACTGCGGTCTGCTATGTGGCAGCTTCGCTTTGCATTTGCGCGCCCTGGGCTTTTGCGCTGACCCCACTATTTGGAATTGTCGCCGCGCTGGGTTTTATCTACCTGGGCACCATTCGGCTGCTGCAGGCGCGGAGGGTCCTAAGGTATCAGGCGAACCTCAGGCGACTTCCCCACTACACCATGACCAGCGCTGAAATGCCGATCAGCAACGAGCGCCTGTTCATCGGACGCGGGTTCCGGTGGACTCAGAAGCACACACAGCGCCTGGCCGACACCTACCTCCCTCAGTTCGCGGCATACGTCGAACCGACGAACCTTTATGAACGGGCGCGCTGGCTGGAGGAACGCCTAGAGTTCGCCCCCTTCCCACTGAAACTGATCACAAAACTCACTGGTTGGGATTCCAACTGGAACCCCGCTCGGCCTCTCCCACCAGTGGGTGGCCTGCCCAGATTGCACGGGATCGAACCAGATGAGCAGAATGTCAGTCTCCCTCTGGGTGAGCGCGTGGGCCACACACTGGTCCTGGGCACCACACGGGTAGGCAAGACTCGCCTGGCGGAAGTGTTCATCACCCAGGACATTCGCCGAACGCATCGCCGCGGGCCGCGAGTCCGCATGGGGCGACGGAGCCAAACCTCCCATCGATGGAGCCGGCGCCGGCGAGTAGAGGAACAGGCCGACCACGAGGTCGTGATCGTTTTCGATCCGAAGGGCGATGCCGACCTGCTCAAGCGCATGTACGTCGAGTGCAAGCGCGCCGGGCGCCTCGACGAGTTCTACGTGTTTCATCTGGGATGGCCGGATATCTCCGCTCGCTACAACGCCATCGGCCGCTTCGGCCGAATCAGCGAGGTGGCCACTCGCATCGCTGGTCAGCTCTCCGGCGAGGGTAACTCTGCAGCATTTCGGGAGTTCGCTTGGCGGTTCGTCAATATCATCGCCCAGTCGCTTGTCGCGCTCGGCCGTCGCCCTGACTACGAGCAGATCCGCCGGCACGTCATCAATATCGACGAGCTGTTCATTGAGTACGCACAGAAGTACTTCGCTGAACATGATCCGAAGGCCTGGCAAACCATTGTCGAGCTTGAAGGCAAGATCGATCGCAAGAACCTGTCTTTCGCCATGAAAGACCGCCCGCTGCGCGTGGTGGCCATCGACATGTACCTGACCCAGAAGCGCATCAACGATTCGGTTATGGATGGCCTGCGCAGCGCTGTCCGCTACGACAAGACCTATTTCGACAAGATCGTCGCATCGTTGCTGCCACTCCTGGAAAAGCTCACCACTGGGCGTATCGCTGAACTGCTTGCCCCCGACTACCTGGACCTCGCCGATGAGCGTCCCATCTTCGACTGGATGCAAGTGATCCGAAAACGCGCCGTGGTATATGTTGGCCTCGATGCACTATCCGACACCGAAGTCAGTGCGGCCGTGGGCAACTCGATGTTCAGTGACTTGGTCTCTGTTGCAGGCCACATTTACAAGCACGGCATCGACGACGGCCTGCCGGGGCATATGGCTGGGGGCAAGGTACGCATCAACCTCCACGCTGACGAGTTCAACGAGCTCATCGGGGACGAATTCATCCCGATGGTGAATAAGGCCGGTGGTGCCGGCATCCAGGTCACCGCCTACACCCAGACGATGAGTGACATCGAAGCGAAGATCGGCTCGAAGGCGAAAGCCGGCCAGGTGATCGGTAACTTCAACAACCTATTCATGTTGCGTGTTCGAGAAACCGCGACCGCTGAGCTGCTGACCAACCAGCTACCAAAAGTGCAGATCTACAACAGCACGCCGGCGAGCAGCGCGAACGACTCGGTCAACGGCAAAACCGCGTTCACCTCAAGCTCGCACGACCAGGTGCAGCTGGCGAGTGTGCCGATGATTGAGCCGGCCCACGTGGTGGGACTGCCGAAGGGACAGGCCTTCGCGCTCATCGAAGGTGGGAATCTGTGGAAAATCCGCATGCCGCTCCCCGCGAACGACCCAGATGAGGTCATGCCCGGCAACCTGCAGGAGCTGGCCGCCGGCATGCGGCGATCGGCAGCGTCCTCGAACGATTGGTGGGAAGCCCCTGGCTATCAAGAGCTGAAATCAGCTTTGCCCGAAGACCTGGTTGAAGATTTCCGCCAGGTGGCCACCGATGATGCAGCTTGAGGTGTAGCCAATGGCAGATGACGTATCAAAGAAGGCCGAACAGCAGCAAGAGCGACAGGAATCGCTGTTCAGCAAGATCTTCTGGTTCCCGATTACCTTCATCGGCGTAATGTTCAGCTCGCTGTTCCTCGCCATCGTGGTCGACTGGGTATGCCTGTACTTCTTCTGGCCAGAGGCCGGGTGGCGGCACGGTCAGCAAATGCTGGTCAGCGAGGTCGGCTGGTTGTCCAAGGGGCTGGTCCATAGCGCTGTCGTCCAAGAACCCGGGCGCACCGCGACCTGGCTGGTCACTGAAGCTTACGACTGGCTGGTCGTGAAGACCGGGATGCTTAGCTGGGTCCAGAGCATGGAGTCGATCGCTCAAGCCGGTCCCCGTAACGAGCTGGACATGCGCTATTGGGCCGCGCAGAGCGTCACAACGGTACAGAACTATGCCCTGGCTGCCCTCTTTACCGTCCTGGTGTTTTGCGTCCGCCTGGTCGTGCTGCTGATGACGGTACCGCTTTTTGCCATGGCTGCACTCACAGGCCTGGTCGACGGGCTGGTGCGGCGAGACCTCCGTAAATTTGGTGCCGGCCGAGAGTCCAGCTACCTGTACCACAAGGCCCGGGCAACGATGTTGCCGTTGGCCATTTTCCCCTGGACTTTCTACTTGGCGCTCCCGATCAGCATCAGCCCACTGCTGGTACTACTCCCCTGCGCTGCCTTACTCGGGGTGTCCGTGAGCATTACGGCCGCGAGCTTCAAGAAGTATTTGTGAGGAAGAGAACGATGCAATGGACACACGAGCAGTCGCCAATCATCCAGTCGGAAGCCCCGAAACTCCTTATCCAGGCCGGCGCTGGCAGTGGCAAGACCACAACGCTGGTGGGCTACGCGCAACACCACACCCGTCTGCGGATTCTCTATCTCTGTTACAACAAGTCGGTCGAGATCGCCGCGCGTGGCCGATTTCCGCGCAACGTGGTGAACAAAACTGCGCACGGCCTGGCCTACGCCGTCTATGGCACACAGTTCAGCCATAAGCAGACCAACAACTTGCGACTGACCGATATCGCCCGAGCGCTTGATACGCAGGACTGGGAGCTGGTCAGGGACGTGCTAACCACCCTCAACAACTATATGGCCAGCGCCGACGACCTGATCGAGCGCTGCCACTTTCCACGGTTCCGTGACCGCCCGATGCTTACCTCCGCCCAGGAGCGCTACCTGAACCAGGCGCTGGTAGCAGCGATGAGCATCTGGAAGCGCATGACTGACCTGCAGGACACAGCGGTGCAGATCACGCATGACGGATACCTGAAGCTGTACCAGTTGAGCAAACCCGACCTGAGCCAGCGCTTCGACTGTGTCCTGCTCGATGAGGGACAGGACGTAAACCCCGTCATCGCTGACATTGTGCGCATTCAGCGTATTCGCAAGGTGGCCGTGGGTGATCGTCATCAGCAGATCTATCGCTTTCGAGGGGCGGAAGACGCTCTAAATGCCAGCTGGATGGCCGGGGCGGAGAAGCACTACCTGACCCAGAGCTTCAGATTTGGGCCTGCAGTCGCCCATGTCGCCAACATCATCCTGTCCTACAAGGGAGAAACCAGGAAGCTGCAGGGACTGGGCGAGAAGACATTGGTGAAGAAGGCGTTGCCGGCCGGGCTGCCGCACAGGACATACATTCATCGGACCGTTATCGGGGTGATTGAAAACGCACTGTGCCTGGTCACCGAGAAGCCCAAAATCTACTGGGTTGGCGGCATTGACAGCTATTCAGTACGCGACCTCGAGGATCTGTTCTATTTCAGTCGCCAACAGCGCGATCTGGTCCAGAACAAAAAGCTGCTCCGTGACTACCGAGACTATGGCCAGTACGTGGAAATCGCCGAGGTTAGCCAGGACAGCGAGATGATCCGGTCCATCAAGATCATCAACATGTATCCGGATCTGCCTCAGCGAATCTTGGCCCTGCGCTCATGCACCGTGGACCAAGAGCTGGATGCAACTATCACCCTCACCTCTGCCCACAAGTCGAAAGGCCTGGAGTGGGACTTCGTCGGGCTCTTCGACGACTTCACGTCGGACCCGCTCTCACCTGACATCGATCCAGGTCGACGAGATGATGAGTTGAACCTCCTGTACGTTGCCGTCACCCGGGCGATGAAGATCCTCGCCATCAACAGTCTGGTGCTGTCCATCATGGAACGCTACGTGGACGCTCTCGCCCCAGGAGCGCGTCAAGCGCGCGGCTGATTAAATAAAGGAGTCACTATGAGCAAGAAATTCGAACACCGCGCTGACTATGTCGCTATTCCATTCAAAAACGCGACTAGCGGCGCTTGGATATTTAAGAGCACAGAACAGACGCTTGAGCCCGATGTTGCGTCTCTTTTGGCAGAAGAGGAGCAACTGCAGAAGAAGATGCTCGAGCTCGGAGCCCAAGGCTGGGAACTCGTCAGCACCCAGCCAGTGTGCCGGGGCGAGATCAAAGTGGGCAATCAAAATGCCCAGGCCTGGTCCTACGGGTTCCCAATGCCGGTCGGATATCTGCTCTTTTTCAAGCGCGAGTCAGTAGCCTGACCAATCAGGCGCTTTAGGCTTCATGATCATGCCCTGGAAGGAGGGCCAACATGGCGTTGGCCCTCCTGACCATCTCGACCAGCTCCACTGAGCTCACCTCTCGTCGGTGCTGAAGCATCTCGGCGGCCAAAACCGCTTTGTCGTAGCAACCTTCATCTCGGAAACGGGCACCCAGAAAGTCCGATACCCAAGCTTCAAACACCGGCGAGTTGGTGGTTTTCCGCGGCATAAGACTCCCCCACAGATCAGTTTTTCCCGTATGCCTACTCCTTGGCTTAACTTCGGCTCATTGTAATCGGTCTGGGCCGTTCAATCGCCCTACCAAAGTGGATCAATCCACTTCACCAAAGCGTGACCGGCTTAGAGAAAAAATTCTACGGACCTCAGATAAGTATTTCTTGAGGCGCCCCTCCACCTGGTCTCGGCATTCTGACGCCCACAGTCAGTTGCCCCAGAGCCCAGCCGTGAACAAGCCATCCCTCCTCCTTGTATCTCCTCGCCGAATCCTGCTTGGCGCGCTGATCAGCGTCAGCGGCGGCTTTTCACTAATACCGAGCGCTCAGGCGGCCGGTGCATCAGAACAGGCCAACATCGAGGTGATGATCCGGCAGCTGAACGCGCTGGAGGACTCGGCGCGGCGCAGCGCCACGATCGCCAGCGAACCTGGCCAGCGCTACTACTTCGACTATGAACGTCTGGCTGGCGACATCCAGCGCGTTCGCCAGGGCCTGCAAGAATACCTGACCCCAAGTCGCGCACAGCCGCGAGATCCGGCAGAGCTGGCTGGGAAATACACCCTCACCGGCGGGCGGATGCCATGAGCATGAGCGGCACTCAAGTCGCAGCTTTCAACGCTGCAAGCGGGGTCACCCCCCAGGCCAGCACCGTGCTGTTCGTAGGCACCGTCATCGCACTGTCGACCCTGTGGGGTGCCTGGGCGCTGTACAGCATCTACCGGGGCTGGGCGACTCAGAACATCGACAGAAACATTGCAGCCGCGTCGACCGTCAAGGTCATCGTCCTGCTGCTGATCCTCGCCACACTCGTTCTCAGCTAGCCAAGGAGCTAACCGATGTCTATCCGCACCATCACCAAGTCACTCACCGGCGCCGCCGCATTGATTATGGGCCTGCACCCAATCATTGCCGCTGCCGCATTACCAGGAGCACAAGCCCCAACACGCGGCGAGGGAACCAGCTGGCTGCAAACCATCCAGAACTACGGTTACGACGGTTTCATGCTGATCGGTCTCTTCCTGCTCGGAGCCATGATGGTGGGGGTCGCCTCCCATGCCTACGGCGTTTACCACGATATCCATGAGGGCAAGAAAAAGTGGCGAGACCTGGGGCTCACCGCTGTGGTCGGGATCTGCCTGATCGGCGTCGGCATCTTCATGGTCACCAAAGCTACTGGCGTCCTCTAACTGGTGATGCGATATGGCTGAGACCACTTACCTGAAGGATGGAACGCTCGATTTCCTTCCCCACAACCTTAATAGGCAGCCCATCGTCATGGGAGGTCTCACTGCGGATGAAATGTGGGGAACGGTCGGTGCTTGTGGAGGGGCCGGCGTGATTCTGGGCATCCCCGTGTCGTTCTTGTTCGGCAACCCAGCTCTCTTCATCGCTTGCGCTCTTGTAGGTGGAGCTCTGGGCTTGACCGTGGCAAGCCGGATCCTCCGGAAGATGAAACGCGGCCGCCCGGATACATGGTTTTACCGCCAGCTCCAGTTCTACAAGGCTCAACACCTCCCCTTCCTCGGTGGCCCCCAGTTGGTCATCCGGAAGGGAGCGTGGACATGCCGTCGTACAGGAAAGTAGGAATCTTCATGAGTTTTCGAAAACGAGTGGATGCTCAGCAAGCACACATTCTCAGCTTGCGAATCGCGGTAATTGTGCTGGGCGCAGTCAGCCTGTTCGCGTTTTACGGCTGGCACAAAGCCCCCGAAGACCTGACCGTGCATGTGCCGCCGGACCTCCGCTCCGGCAGTACTCGCAAATGGTGGGAGGTGCCACCAGAAAACGTGTATGCCTTCGGGTTCTATATCTTCCAGCAGATGCAGCGCTGGGAGAAGAACGGGGACGACGACTACCAAGACAACATCGAGCGTCTGGCGTCCTACGTGACCCCTGGCTGCAAGGAGTACCTGCAGAAAGACTACGAGATGCGCCGTAACGCCGGTGAGCTGCGCCGCCGTGAACGGAATGTCTCAGAAATCCCGGGCCACGGGTTGACCGACCCTGGCGTGCTACGCGTGGAAGAAATCGGAATCAACGATTGGACAGTCAATCTGGATCTACTCGCTGACGAGTCGGTGAACGGCGAGCGGGTCAAGCGTGCAATGACGCGTTATCCACTGTCCATCGTCCGGGCCGACGTCAATCCCGAGAAAAACCCCTTCGGGTTGATGTGGAACTGCTATGCGTCCAACCCGCAGCGCATCGAGGTTGATCTGCAAGCAGCCGGGGTGAAACCATGAATCTGCGCGCGTGCCTCCTTGTTCTGGGCCTCTCTGCAGTTGCCAATGTGAAAGCGGTAGAGCTGCTGCTGTGGGACCGTATCCCCATGGCAATCCCGCTAATTGTCGGTCAAGAGCGCATTGTGTTCGTCGACCAGAACGTGCGGGTAGGCATGCCTCCGCAGCTTGTTGGCCAACTGCGGGTCCAGAGCACTGGCGGCGCCGTCTACCTGCTGGCCAGCCAAGAAATTCCACCGACCAGGCTGCAACTGCAGAATGTGGCCACTGGCGAGATCATGCTGGTGGATATTGCCGCGACACCAGCGGCAGAGGGCCAAGCCAAGCTCGAACCCGCGAAGATCGTCGCCGGCGCGGCCCCTTCTACCTACTACGGCGATACCACCTCGACGCGAGCTCCGACGAAGCGATCCGCGACGTCGGAGGAGGAGGAGGAGGATGTTCCGCCGGCACCGCGACATGAGACACCTGCGCCGGTGGCCCTGACCCGCTATGCGGCGCAAATGCTGTACGCCCCACTCCGGACCGTTGAGCCTGTCGCCGGCATCAGCCAGGTGCGTGTTGATCGAGCCCTGGACCTCAGCACCTTGTTGCCGGTATTACCGGTGGAAGCATCGGTGCTGGGGGCTTGGCGCCTCGACAACAGCTATGTAACTGCCGTCAAGCTCCGCAACCTGAGCGCTCAGCAACTGACGATGAACCCAACAGAGCTGATGGGCAACTTCTCCACGGCGACATTCCAGCACCCGTACCTCGGAGCTCGTGGAAATGCCAGCGATACCACCACGCTTTACCTGGTCACACAAGGAAAGGGGCTGAAAGAGGCCCTGCTGCCGTCTTCGGTCAGCCAAATTGATCCGAAAGCAGGAGGGCGCCGTGGGCAGTCTGAAAAGTAATCCACTCCTCAAGTACCTGCTCATCCCCGTGCTGATCGGCGCGCTCATCATCGTGTTCAAGGGGGGGAGTAAAAAAGAGGAGCCGAAGGCTCCTGAAGATAAACCGATCATCATCGGAGGCGACACCGCACGCAAGCTAGGGGTGGACGGTGATACTCCGGCCGACACCCTCCGCACGGTGGTCGCTGAAAGTCGGGAGGTGAAAGACCAGATCGCGAAGGTGCTGACCGACAACAAGGAACTGAAGGACCAGAATGCAGAGCTCCAGCTCCGGCTTTCGCGCATAGATCAGAATGTCGACAACAAGCTGAATGATGCGAAGGGCGAGCTGCAGGAGCAGGTGAAGAACCAAAGCGTGGGCCTGTTGGACCAGTTCCAGCGTCAGTTGGATAACCTATCGCAGAACCCAAATGCCGCTGGGCAGGACCTCCCCATTGGGCTCGGAGTGATGCCAGGTGACGGCGCGGGTTTCGACAAAGGGACGAAGTCCAATGGACTCGTATGGGTTGAACCCACCGATGCCACTGCCTTGGACGCTAGCGGTAAACCCCTTCAGCCCGGCTCCGCCCAGACGGCCAGTAGCTTCAATTTTCCCACCAGCTTTGGGAGCACCCTGGACAAAGGCCAAACAGTTCTCAGCGCGACGGCCCAGAACGTCGGCGCTGATTTGTCTCCCCAGGATGCCCGCAAGCAAGTACGCAAAGCCTATACCTTGCCCCAGAACTCGACCTTGATGGGGTCGGTGGCCATGTCGGCGCTCATTGGCCGCGTACCGATCGATGGAACAGTCAATGATCCCTTCCCTTTCAAGGTCCTGATCGGTCCGGACAACCTCACCGCAAACGGCATCGAGATACCTGACGTCGTCGGTGCTGTTGCCAGCGGTACCGCATCAGGCGACTGGACATTGTCCTGCGTGCGCGGGCAAGTCCGGAGCCTGACGTTCGTCTTCGCAGATGGCACGGTCCGATCGTTCCCTGCCCCGGCAGAAGAGGCCAACGGCAGCCAGAACAACAACCAGAACAGCAGCAACGGTAACGGGCAGCCAGCGATCCAGGGCGGACTCGGCTGGATCAGCGACTCCTACGGCATTCCTTGCATCTCCGGCGAGCGCCGATCCAACGCCAAGGAGTACTTGACCAACCAGTCCCTGGTGACGGCCGCGGGCGCCGGCATCGCCAAACTGTTGAAGGCTGATGAGCAAAATAGCTCCACTACCTTCAGCAGCGGAGGAACTTCATTCGGGACCACGGGCTCCTCGGGGAACTCCGCCATGGGCGCGATTCTGACCGGTGGGGTCAGCGACATCCGCTCCTGGATGAACAAGCTCTACGGCGAAGCTTTCGCCGCCGTGTACGTACAGCCCGGGGCGAAGGTCGCCGTCCACTTGGACCAGCAGCTCGCCATCGACTACGAGATCAAAGGCCGCAAGGTCGATTACAACGCCGGAGCCAACCATGTATCCGCAAACCTTGACTAAGCCCCGCCTGCAGGCCGGCGCCTGGCTCGTGCTCGCCCTCATTCTAGGCGGATGCACGACTGACAAAGACGAGCTGCTCCCCCACGGGGAAGCCAACATGATGGACGTGTGGCAACACGGCACGTCTGGCGGGAGCTCTGGCAGTTCCAACAGCAGAATGTTGCTGGATGCGCGCCAAGAGCTGCGCCGACCGCTCGATGAGGCTCAGGTGGCCCGCCAACAGGCAAGTGCTGACGCCTTCAACCGCACGCCCCAGAACGAAATTTACAGCCAGTTCAAGCGCCTCCCGAACCCTGATCTGGTGATGTACGTGTTCCCACACCTGGCTGGTACGGATCCAGTCCCAGTCCCGGGGTACACCACGGTGTTCCCGATGTATCAACGCGTGCAGTACGCCATGCCAGGCGAGCGGACGGAGGAGTACTGATGCAGTTCATAAGCAAATTGCTGGGCAAAGGCCCTGCAACGCCTATCGAGCCCGTGCTCGGCCAGCCGACAACCGATACCGACCTTGTCGACGACTATCCCGCAACAGCCAGTACTGTCATCAACGAAGAAGACCGCCAGGCTGCGAATGACCGGTACATAGCTCGCCTGGAGTCCATGGGCATCCCTTCACCCATCGACTGGCAAAACCCTAAACGTCGGCCGGCGACAAAAACTGACGTGGCGAGGATATACGAGGTCAACCCGTCGTTCGTGGACATGCTGCCATGGGCAGAATACCTGCCCGAGGAAGAGGCCATGCTCCTCGAGGATGGCATTTCCAGGGCGGCGTTTTTCGAGTTGATCCCGATCGGGACCGAGGGACGCTCCGACGACTGGCTTCAACAAGCTCGCGATGCGTTGCAAGGTGTCCTGCAGGACAGTTTCGACGAACTCGAGAGCTCTCACTGGGTAGTGCAGCTTTATGCCCAGGACGAAACGGACTGGACCGACTACCTGCAAAAACTCCAGGCCTACGTCCAGCCCCGGGCTGAGAACACGGATTTCACCAAGCTCTACCTCGCGCTGTTCCGCCACCACCTCGAGTCTATCTCCAAGCCAGGTGGATTGTTCGTCGACACGGCAGTCAGCAACCTCCCGTGGCGTGGTCAGACACGGAAAGTCCGCCTGGTGGTGTATCGCCGAGTAAAGAAACAGGACGTCGTGGTGCGCGGCCAGGAGCCTGCCGCCTACCTCAAAGCGATCTGCGACCGTCTTAAAGGATCCCTGGCCAACGCCGGCGTGACAACCAAACGCATGGATGGCCATGCGATCAAGCGTTGGCTCGTAGGCTGGTTCAATCCACACCCAGATCACCTGGGGTCGACTGAGCGCGATATCCGACGTTTCTACGAAGAGGTGTGCCAGCCAGCCCGCGAGTTGCAAGAGGGTGAGCTGCCGGTGGCGAGCGGCACCGACTTCTCGGAGAACTTGTTCTACAGAGAACCGCGCTCGGATATCGACAGCGGTCTCTGGTCGTTCGACGGCATGCCGCACCGGGTTGTGATGCTGGATCGCCTGAAAAATGCCCCCCTCACTGGGCATCTGACCGGTGAGACCAAGCAGGCCGACTCATTGAACTCGCTGTTCGACCGGCTGCCGGAGGATACCGTGTTGTGCATCACCATGGTGCCGACCCCGCAGGATCTGCTGGAAGGGCATCTCGAACAGCTATCCAGGAAGGCTATCGGGGATACCCAGGCGTCCAGTCACACCCGGGATGACGTTGAAACGGCGCGGTCCCTTCTCGGACGAAAGCACAAGCTCTACCGGGGAAGTGTCGCGTTTTTCCTCCGTGGTCAGAATAAAGCCGTGCTCGAGGAGCGCACGACTAGCTTGTGCAACGTGCTCCTCGGCGCCGGCATGCAACCAGTCCAGTCACAGGACGAGGTAGCTCCTCTAAACAGCTACCTGCGCTGGTTGCCATGCAACTTCGACCCGAATGAAAACCGCGCCTTGGATTGGTACACCCAGCTTATGTTCACCCAGCACATCGCCAATCTGGCTCCAGTCTGGGGGCGCTCCACTGGCACAGGTAACCCGGGCTTCACCCTTTCCAATCGAGGGGGGGCAGCGCTGACCTTCGATCCGCTGAACAAGCTCGACCGACAAATGAACGCGCACTTGTTCTTGTTCGGCCCCACCGGCGCGGGTAAATCTGCCACAGCCAACTACCTGATCATGCAGGCCATTGCGCTCTACCGCCCTCGACTCTTCATCATCGAGGCCGGCAACAGCTTCGGCCTGCTGGGCGATTTCGCCAAGCGGCTTGGCCTGACCGTCAACCGGGTACGGCTCGCTCCGGGTAGCGGCGTGAGCCTCGCCCCGTTCGTCGACGCCGTGCAGCTCGTAAAAAACAAGGACCAGGTCAAGGTCTTGGATGCCTCGGACGTGGATGCATCGGACCAGCACCTGACCGACGCACTGGCGGGGATGGAGGACGAACAGAGGGACATCCTGGGCGAGCTGGAGATCACAGCCCGCCTGATGATCACTGGCGGCGAATCGAAGGAGGATGCGCGACTCACTCGGGCCGACCGCAGTGCCATCCGGCAGTGCATCATCAACGCCGCCGAGCTGTGCGTAAGTAAAAACCGTCCGGTGTTGACTGAAGACATCAGCGCAGCGCTGCAGGCGATGGCCAGCGACGACAAGCTCCCTGAAAGCCGGCGCAACCGGTTCATGGAGATGGCCGAGGCCATGGGGATGTTCACCATGGGCACCGAGGCTGAGATGTTCAACCGTCCTGGTACCGCCTGGCCGGAAGCTGACATCACAATCGTCGACTTGGCCACCTACGCTCGTGAGGGCTATCAAGCCCAGATGGCCATCGCCTACATCTCCCTGCTGAACACCATCAACAACATCGCAGAGCGGGACCAGTTCAAAGGCCGACCACTCATTGCCTTCACCGACGAAGGCCACATCCCATTGAAGGTGCCACTGCTCTCCCCGTATTCGGTGAAGATCACCAAGATGTGGCGAAAACTAGGTGCCTGGTACTGGATGGCAACCCAGAACGTTGACGACATCCCTCCAGAAGCATCCGCCCTGCTGAACATGATCGAGTGGTGGATCTGCTTGAACATGCCGCCTGACGAGGTGGAGAAAATCGCGCGTTTTCGTGAGCTCACGCCGGCGCAGAAGACGATGATGCTCTCGGCACGAAAGGAAAACGGCAAGTTCACCGAGGGCATCGTCCTGGCCAAGCGGATCGAGATGCTGTTCCGTGTGGTGCCACCCAGCCTGTGCCTTGCTCTGGCCATGACCGAGCCAGAAGAAAAGCGGCAGCGTTACGAAACCATGCAGGCGCTCGGCTGCGATGAGCTACACGCAGCACTGCAGGTGGCCGCGGACCTGGACCACAAACGCGGTATCACTCCCTATCCCATCACCTTACCCGAATCAAAGAAGGCCGTGGAGCGCGTGGCATGAGAGTCATGAATACCCTGACCCAGAACATCATTGATAGCCTGACCCAGCTGCTCAAAGAGCCCGGGCACGACACACTCCAGTCATTGTCGGTTTGCGCACCAGTGCTCATTGACGAGCTGCAACAGATCAAAAATAACGCCCTCGATCGTCGCGACATCATTCCGCTGGTTCAGTCCGTGTTGGATGAGTGGCTGAAGGAGCACCCTCAGCCTGACGGAGCCATTCACGATCTACAGGCCGCCCTGCAGAAGCTCGGCCAGCCTGAGGTCCCCCCTCATGCTCGGGGGGATGAGCATGCGTAAGAACAGGCTCAAACTCATCGTGGTCGGCATCATCGCGATCACTGGCCTCGGCGCTGGCTGGCTGCTGGCAAAGAACAACAGCGCACGCCCCGCCGATGAGACCTGGTATTTCGGTCCGTCCAGTGCCCGCTGGGTGATCACGGAGTACGCCGATCTGGAATGCCCATACTGCAGGGCATACACGCCACAACTGAAGCGATGGGTGAGCGAGCAAGAGAACGTGAAGCTCGCTTGGCATCACTTCCCTCTCGATAGTCATGGCCCTGCAGCAGTATCAGAGGCAAGGCTCGTTCAATGCGCGGGTTCATTGGGCGGGGCTTCGGCGTTCTGGGAAGCGATCGACCAGGTCCTGCTGCGCACACGTGGCAATGGCCAGGGGCTCGCTGATGAGTTGGAGGTACCTGGCATCTCTGCAGAAGGTCTTTCCACTTGCGCGAGGACAAGACTGGATATCCGAGCAGCCATTGAACAGCAATTGGCTGTGGCCAAGGGCCGGGGCATTGCCGCTACCCCTACGATCGAGGTCACCGACAGTTTGACGGGGCACAGCATGCGCCTGGAAGGTCCCGTGGATAGCGCCACACTGCTGTCGGTCGTGGATGACCTCGCAGCCCAGGCCACTGCGAGCAAGGAGTAGCCAGGGTAATGATCAAGATCACGGTCTCCCGCATCGACAATAATGACGAAGAAAGCAATCTACCAAGCAGGTTCTTCCCAAGCGCAGGCTCTGGCCATGGATGGTTTCAGCTTGAGTCGACCGGGGAAGAATTCCCCTCACACGATGAGCTGAGCTGGGCTCTCCAGGAGTGGAACGACGACTGCGTGCTCATGGACTATGACGCGACCACAGGCAAAGGTCGGTTCGTAATAGTCGACTGGTATGCCCCAGCGCCCGGGACCGTGATCGAGCTGCAGCTCGATATGAACCTGGAAGAACTTGATCCAGGTGACGAGGAATGGTTCGACTAGTTCACATTCTTGTAACGACCTGAGATCCGAGGGGAACGGACTTCCCTTCGCCCAGTCTCTGTCGGTGTGATTGTGGAGGTGAACGGGATGATGGAACTACAAGGTTTCGCCAGTAGACACAGCTTTTTGAGTGTTCAACTTGAAAAGCTCTATCAGCAGCTATCCGACTCACACGATGCCGTCGGCTTGTCGGCCTCCGTGACGCAACTCAACAACGATATTTGTGAACTGCAGCGGGATGTCATGGAGGCAGTAATACTTCGAAACCGATCATCCGCCGCAGTGACTTGGGCATCAGCGACCGGATACCCACAACTCACTCACGCTCTCGACGATCATGAGGATCTGGAGGAAGTGTGATGGTCAGCGTGAAACTACCGGTGAGACCCTGACGCAGTTCCTGAGGCATCCAATAGGCAAACTGCACCAGCCACGCGCCATCCTGCAGGCGATGGGTCTCCTGCCGAAACTTCTCAACCGATGCCTCATCAATCCCAAGAATGGCCGCCACTTCTTGGTTGGTGGGTATGGCGTCCTTCACCAGCCTGCCTCCTTGCGTCAAACCGGTATAGAAAATACTCCAGTGCCACCTGAGCGCCATCAACCGCTTATCGGTTGGCGAGTTTATCGCTCTCAATCCAAGAATGAGCGCGTTTAAGGGCCCAGGTCATCGCAGCCGTCATAGTCTGCCCTTTGCAGTCCATATGGCCCTCTTCGAGCAAAAGCTTTCCATCCAGAGCATAGATACCGAGAAATAGCTGAGTCAGGTGCTCGCGAGAGACCCGCACCTGAATGTTAATGAGGGAGCCGTCGGCCATCCGCTCATCGAAGTTCCTGAAGTGCAGATCGGGATCCGCCCACTCCCAGAATACTTGTCCTCTTTTGCGCATGTCCGTTCCAGTGTAAGTGCTGATCCGGGCAGTATGGAGTCACCTCAACGAGTCTGCCAGACCGAAAACGCCTCGCTTACGCCCGTGTGGGGATTCACCGAGAAATCCAAGTACCGTCAGATATCTATTTCCTACTGCGCCTGGCGGGCCGATCCGTTTTCCTGTACCCGTCCCCACTTCAGGTGCAGCCTCATGTTCAATATCCCCCCGCCTTCATCGCGAGTGATCCCGTTGTTCGTCGCCGCGCTGGCCACCGGTACCGCGCATGCCGAGACCTGGGCCATCACAGACGCGGCGCACCCACTCACCTCCGTACCGGCAGATGTGCGTGTCATCAAGCTCGATGATCAACAGCGCATCGAGGAGCAGTTGTCCAGGAAGCTACCACCCAACCCGCACCAAGCCGCGCTCGCCGCTAGGCAACTAATGGGCACGCCGGCCGGAGCTGCCCTTATGCAACAGCTAGCTGCCGCTCAGCAGGGCAATGCCGATGCCTGGAGTGTTGGGGTCTCGAAGGTGCCGGCAGTCGTTGTCGATCGCCGGTTTGTGATCTACGGCCAACCCGACGTGGCTGCTGCCATTCAGGCAATCAACCAGGCAAGGGGACGATGATGAGACGAATCTCGCGACTCACCTTGGCTGGGCTTCTAACCTCGGCGCTACCTTTCTCAGCCTACGCGGCCATCAGCTCAGCGGCGATTCTCGCCTCCACCACCTCGCCTACCTGCTTGGAATACAAAGTAGTCGGCATCTGCTACTGGCTGCTCTGCACACCCGTTGGCTGCACGGTCAAAACCTCAACCAAAGTCCGGCACTACATTCCGGACGCAGTGGTATCCGCCTATGCCAACACAGGGGGGAATCCGTGGACAGAGGTAAGCCCCATGGGGGCGCCGAATGCGACGGCGCAAGCCGGTAATGATGGGACTACCAACCACAACGCCGAGAACAACATCACCAAGTTCAAGGAGGCTGACGTCATCGGCCACCCTGGAGCTGCGGTATTCAGCCGATTTGTAAGCTCTTTTGGCTATTCCTGCCACGGCGCGACGACCCCCTACGTGCCCTACATGCTCAGCACCCTGGACACCCTCGCATGGCGGTACGGGGTTCCCGAATCCGTCTATCCAGAGGCCCTGATCCCCGGCATGCGGGAGGTCGGTGGACTTCTCTCGGCCGACATGTGGGGGAGCGTCTACCCACGGAGCGGGTTCATCCACCAGGTCGACGACTTCAAGGCCGGTGCAGTCATCGCCCAGCGTGCCGGTGACATCACGACGCGGGTAGGACAACCCCACGTATACCTGCCTATGCGCTCCCTGCCGGAGCCTGGCTACTGGCCTGCCGGGGAACTGAAAGAAGGTGATGCCAGCACAGGCAAGTGGCAGGAGCTGACGCCAACCATCAGCCCTACCTGCGCCGTGTTCCCCTCCCCTGGCCCGAATGCCGATGCAGTCGACGAAGCCTATGCCTGGGCCCTGTGGCGGCCCTATTCATGCTGCCAGCGCAAAGGCCAGACCTTCCTGGGAAGCACTGACTTCCAATGAGATAAGACCTGGAGAGCTATATGAACAAATTTACCATCGCCATCATTCTCGCTACTGGCATGGGCAGTACCTGGTGTATGGCTGAGGCCGCCGACCCAATCAAGGTGGAGTCCCAGGGCAGCGTGATCGGGGACGACGTGCTCTACAGTATCGGCGGCGGCAGCGCTGTCCAGATGGGCAGCGCTGGCCAGATGGAAAGCATCACCGTCGGCGCCGGCTGGCAGAACAACCTGGTCTGCGGAAACATGGACCTCAGCAACACCCTGCAGAACCAGCTGAACGGCGCAACACAGGGCTTCCAACAGATCATGGGCAGCGTCATCCAGAACGCGACCGGCGCTGTCACGTCGTTGCCGGCACTGATCCTGCAGCGGGCAAATCCCGCCCTCTACAACCTGCTGACCAACGGGATCCTGCAGGCGCGCCTCGACTACGACCGATCGAAGGGAACCTGCAGGGCGATGGCCGAACGGATGGCCGACATTGCCGGCGGCCAGATGGGGTGGGGCAAGGTTGCCGAAGGTCAGAAGATGGGGCAAGCCCTGGCATCGAGCAACGATGCCGTGGCCGTGGTCGACCAGGTCGAGACTGCCCCAGGAGCCAACGGTGTCGCCTGGGTTGGTGGTAAACAGGCGGGCGGCAGTGGCCAGCAACCCATAAAAGTCGTGGGTGATGTGGCGAAGGCGGGATACAACCTGCTCAATAATCGTGCGCCCGAGGCAACCTCGAGCATCCCAGCAGCCAACTGCTCCAACGGGTTGGTGTGCGGCAGTTGGGAGTCTCCGGCCGAAGCCGCCCAGTTCGCAAACCGGGTCCTGGGTGAACAGCAGCTACAGACCTGTGAAGGATGCACGACTACATCGACTCCGGGTGTGGGCTTGACCCCGCTGATCCAGGAAACATACGACAAGAAGCTCGCGGCCCTGCAGGAGCTCTTGAAGCCCGGGACCCAGATCACCTCCGAGAAGCTGCGTGAAGCAAGCAGTGACTCCCTCCCCATTACCCGCGGCGTAGTTACTGCCCTTCGTGACGAGCGGGATCAGGCGGTGTTGGCCTCCCGCCTGGCATCCGAGGTCGCCTTGGCTGATGTCCTGGAGAAAGGTCTGCTGCTGCAGCGCATGCTGATTACAGGCAGCAAGGAACCCAACGTGAATGCGAACAAGCTCGCCGTTGAGGCCACACTCGGCCAGGTCGACACGCTTCAGCAACTCATCACCAACCTCAAGACCGAGCTCGACATGCGGCAGCAGCTCGCCAACAACTCTCCGATGAAGATCATCGAGCGCAGCAAGTCGCGCGCCGAAAGTTCCCGCTCGATCTACGAAGCGGCGCCTGAACAGGATCGCCTGATTCAGCTGCAGAAGCCTGCCGGCAAGGAGTGACCATGGCGGAAGATGTCGAGAAAAAAGCCCACCCCCTCAAAGTCCTCCTGGGAGGCGTGTTATTGAGCGTGGTGATGCTGTTGCTGAGCGTGTTGCTCGGCGTCATCGCGGTCAATCATCTGGGCGTGTTCGACACCTGGTTGAAGTGGCGTGAGGGCAATTACCTGCCACTGTTGCTATGGCGACTCGCCCTCTATGGCAGCATCGTCTTCGCGTGGGTGAAGCTCAAGGCGCGTCTGCCTGGGAGCGACGAAGATCAGTCGTCCAAGGGGGTTCAGCGGATCGAGTTCCTGGTACTCCTGTTGTTCGTGATCATCGAGATCTCGAAGGCGCCAATCACCTGGTCGGAGGTCCTATGACGCTCTATACGAACGACTACCTCGAGTATTACCTCACCCTGGTAGGGTGGATCATCAACAACGGGATCTGGGACATGATTTCGGACACGGGCCTTTTCGCCCTGCCCTTTATCATCATCGTGGCCCGTGAGTGGATCAAAGTCCGAGGAGAAGGCGCTGACGAGGGCAACAAGGGGGTGCTGTCCCTGGCTCGCATTGAAACCCAGCTGTACGTTGGGTATGTGGTTGTTTCACTGTGTGCTGTGCCAGCCATCTCCGTGGGATTTGACACTCTGCAGTTCGACCAGGCGCGAGGGAAGCAGTGCCAGGTACTGACGCCGGCGCCCTCGGAGACAGGCTGGAACACCACCTTCAGCTCGTTGGCCGGCAAGAGCGCGAAGGTGCCGGTGTGGTGGGCGCTCGTACACGCGCTGTCCAAGGGGTTGAATAGCGGCGCTGTTGCAGCAATCCCCTGCGGTACAGATCTCAGGCAAATGCGCATGGAGGTCGACGCGATGAGGATCGGCAATCCTCTGCTCGCGCAGGAGGTGGCAGACTTCACCCATGATTGCTTCGGCCCTTCCCGCGCGCGCCTGTTCATGCGTCAGCCCGACATTGGGTCGATCGCCAAAGACCAGAAGGCCCTACAGGACCTGAACTGGATCGGGTCCCACTACCTGCTGAACACGGCTGGTTACTACGACACGGATTACTCCAGAACACCCCGTACATCCTGGCCGTATGACACGAAACGAGATGATGGCATGCCCCAGGTTACCGGTGGTGGTGGGTATCCCACTTGCAAACAGTGGTGGTCTGACGGGAACATCGGCCTGCGGGACCGACTGAAAGCCCAAGTCGATCCTAGTTTGCTGAACCAGTTCCTCGGGTGGGCAAAGTGGCTGTCCCAGGAGGAAGTCACCGACTCGATGATTCGCCAGCTCGTGTCGCCTTCTAGCCAGGTCAACGGCGACGTCTACACCGATTATGGTGGACAGGTCGATGGAACCGTCTGGAACGGCCTTGCACGTGCAGGCGGAACATTGGGGGTCGCCGTCGGGTCGCTGGCCTTCTTCCCGGCGATGGACATGGTGCGCCAAGCCTTACCGATGGTAGTGGCCTTCCTCAAGATGGCCATGGTCATCAGCATTCCACTGGTGCTGATAATCGGTGCGTATCAACTGAAAGTTGCCATGACCATGTCAGTAACAATGTTCGCGTTAATATTTGTAGACTTTTGGTTCCAACTGGCAAGATGGGTCGACAGCACAATCATCGACGTTTTGTATGGTTCGGGCTCACCACACCTATCCTTTGATCCAGTGATGGGCTTGAACACCACCACTCAAGACGCGATTCTGAACTTCGTCATGGGTTCGATGTTCATCATCCTCCCGACCTTCTGGATAGTTGCTCTCGGCTGGGCTGGAGTGCAAACAGGGACGATCCTTAACGGTCTAACCAAAGGAACCGACGCTGTAGGAAAAGCTGGCAGCGAAGGGGGACAAATGGCTCAGAAGGCAGTGAAGTCAATCGGTGGGCAGTAGCGTTGATAAAAGCTTGGTCCTTTACTGAGACCAAGCTTTTCAAGGAAGATCCCGATCAAGACCGTCAGTACGCTCGCCCCACATATTGAGAGGGCAGCCCATAACTCCGTCCCGACCATAGGGGGCTTCTTTATCCTCGGAGAACATATCAACCTTATCCAGGTCAGCTTTGGAAAGTGCGTACAGGCCGAGAGCAAGTGAAATGACCGTCAGCAGCACCGACATAAGCCAGCTTATCGAGTTGGCTAAAATGAGCGCAATTACCATGGCGAGGACTACCCGCTTAACCCAACGGACTGTCGGATTCAAGTCATGCATGCAGAAGCGCGCCACACCTCCCAGGGCCCGGCCTAAGCGGAAGGCAATCGAGTGTTTGGCGGCTGCAGTCATGATTCAATCTCCTTGCCCTATGAGAGCATCTTGCCATCAGATATACGACAGCTTTGGCATTTTCGCAAGGGGTATGGCATAAAACGCCATCACCACTCATCAGGTTCACATCCATGGCCACCCACAATGTCGTCGTTCCACAGCCAATGGAGCAGTCCATTGATGACCTAGTCAGCACGGGTCGTTACCAGAACTTCAGCGAGGTCGTGCGTGCAGGCATCCGGATGCTGCTTGAGCATGAAGCAGCTGAGGCAGCCAGACTCGAAGCGCTGCGCAACGCAACATCAGTGGGCATCATGCAGGTCGAAGCAGGCCAATACGATGAAATCGATCCGGCCAATCTGGCAGCCTACCTCAATAATCTTGGAAGACTGGCGGGCGAAAAGCATGAGTAGGGCCATGGTTCGCATGTCCCCCCAGGCATGCATCGACATCGCCGATACGCTTCGCTTCACTGAGGTGAGGCTCGGTCAGTCCGTCAGGAGTCGGTATCAAGACCTGCTACAGCAGACGTTCCTCGCCCTAGCTGAACAGCCGACGCCGGTAGACAGCAAAATGCGTGATGAGCTTTCCCCGGGCCTTCGTAGCCTGCATCTGTCATTCAACGTGCTGCAGATGACTGACGGCCGCGTGATTAGACCTCGACATATCGTGTTCTACCGAGCTGGGACAGATCAAATCGTTGAGATACTACGAGTCCTCCACGATGCTATGGAGGTCGCACAGAATTTGAAACACCTGCATCAGCAGTAAAGGGTAAATGGCTCAACAGAAAATGGGCTTGAATGGATAATGGAATGGATCACAAGGGTAAAAGCCTTACCTGAAAGGGCCCAAAAACTGAAAGGGCGTCAAGGAGTTAGTCGATGAGTTTCTTAGGGAAAATGGTCCGCCTTGCGACGGTACACCCCCCGTTCATAAACAGCATGAGCAAGGACTTTAGAGACGAAGCAAATGCAGCTTTCGCCGCAAAGCTTAAACGTAGCAAGTTATACATGATCGGGGCTAGGCCACGGACAGAGTTTGGCGATGTACGAATCGTCGACACAGTAAATGACATTGCCCGGATAGAAATTAAGTTAGCAGGAGAGACAGTTGACTGGGGCTATATTAATCTGCAAGCAAATGTACCCCTTGGGGGAGCGGTACATGCGGCCTGGGACGACCAAATAATTCAGATCGGACACAACCGTCCAGGTCCTGGTGAGAAGATGCACTCACACACCTGGTATACCCCCGATTCAGTATACTGGGAAAAATCTAGGGGGAACCCAAACTTACAAGGATTCAACAATCACGCCATTGTTTGCAACTACGACCTACTTTATGTTGGGATAGCAAACAAGCAGGATAGTTTCGAGCGACTGCTAAATAAAGCTCATCAAGGTCGTGTTGAGATCCTTACAGAAGAACAGATTCGCTACCCAACCCCATCGAATCGAGTTTCAGACGAAATCGTATTATTCTTCTTCGACATTGATCCACTTATTATTCAGACATGGGCGCCTGAGGATGAAATGGATGACATGGTTTTGGATATTAATAGCTCGCGCACTATAGCAGATGCCGAAAAAGCATTTGTTAGCCTACTGAAACCCGAGTACAACAATGTTCAATTCAAAGAGTATCCAAGAGGAAAGGATGGCCTTTACGGTTCGGGCTTCAACGTCTATCAATACGTAATATTTGAAAATTTCACTTTTAACACACCATCTGGAACGTTTAATGGCTCAAGAAACGAATTTGGGCTGGGTAGCTCCGGGCACACCATCGTCGTAGAGGGGGACAACGTGACCCTCTACCCTCCCGAATGATGGCCATCTGCCAAGAAATCCGTTCCCCTCGGAATTCGCTTTACCGTTGATGCCATCTTGGCATTAAGAGAAAAGCCCGCTCCATGCACACCCCATGGAGCACCCTATGCAACTCCTCTCCTGGTTGAGCCGCAAACCGGCTAAACCAACACCAGAAGCCTCACCACAGGGCTTCCATCTGCCGGCGAAGGCTACTGCTCTCCTGCAGAGCCCACTCCGTCAGCAGCTCCTGGAGAACATCTGGCGCCGGGCTTCGCTCTCACGAGCTCAGTTCAATACCCTCTACCTTAAACCGCTCGAGCGCTACGCTGAGCTGGTGCAGCTGCTCCCTGCCTCTGAAAACCATCACCATGCCCACCTTGGCGGACTCCTGGACCACGGCCTGGAGATCGTGGCCTATGCCCTAAAGATCCGGCAGACGCACCTTCTGCCAATAGGCGCTCCACCGGAGTCCCAATCCGCTCAAGCAGAAGCCTGGACTGCAGCGGCCGCCTACGGCGCGTTGCTACACGACTTGGGGAAGATCGCTGTTGACCTCCGCGTCGAGCTCGAAGATGGCCGCGCATGGCACCCATGGCACGGCCCGATCAACCGCCCCTACCGGTTCAAGTATGTGAAAGGTAGGGAGTACCAACTGCACGGGGCTGCTTCAGCTCTTGTGTACATGCAAGTCCTGGACACCGGAATCCTGGACTGGCTCAGCGGTTTCCCTGAATTATGGAAGCAACTGATCTACCTTCTCGCCGGCCAGTACGAGCACGCCGGCATCCTCGGCGAAATGGTGATCCAGGCGGATAAAGCTTCCGTTGCCCAGCAACTGGGAGGCAATCCTGAACGCGCGCTGGCGGCCCCAAAGCAATCGCTGCAGCGACAACTGGCCGACGGTCTGCGATTCCTGGTGCGAGAAAAACTCAAGCTCAATCAGCCAGATGGACCGGCAGATGGTTGGCTGACGCAAGATGCGCTTTGGCTGGTGAGTAAGCCAGCAGCAGACCAGCTCCGGGCATACTTGCTGACCCAGGGTATTGAGGGAGTGCCAACCTCCAATGCTCCGTTCTTCAACATGCTGCAGGACCAGGCAATCATCCAGACCAATGCCCAGGATAAGGCGATCTGGAAAGCCACCATCGATAACGGCCGCGGTTGGAAGAACAGCTTCACCTTCTTAAAGGTCTCGCCGGTACTCGTCTGGCCGAATCCGGACGAACGCCCCCCTCTATACGGTGGCAGCCTCACCCTGGACCAGGAACCGGAGACAGTCGCGCAGGCGGGCACCAGTGCGGAAACCGTCTGTGCGGTACCGGATGAGCCAGTCGCCCCCTCGGGCGATGCAACTCAACCGCCGGCACGACCTCGAGCCCTAGTCCAGCCAACTCCAACCGAAGGGATCCGATCATCTGAGCGCGAAGAATTACTGTCACTGTATAGTAATATCACTGCGCCATCAGAAGAGCTAAGTGCTAGCCCAGGCTCAGCAGCCGCCTCCCCTCCTCAGCAAGGACTCGAAGAGGTAGAGCCGGCTGACGATTCTCTAGCAGCCACAGCAAGGAATGCTGCAATAAAAGATGTCACCACCATGCCTACGAGTAGTTCGCTGGGAGGAGCTTTCATCGCCTGGCTCAAAGCCGGGGTCGCCTCCCACAAATTGATCATCAACGATACCAAGGCCCTGATTCACACCGTCGACGACACAGCAATGCTCGTTACCCCTGGGATCTTCAAGCGATATGTGCTTGAGCACCCGGAGCTTGAGAGGATCGTCGGTAAACCGGGGACAGCGGCCTGGCAGCATGTACAACGCGCATTTGAGAAAGAGAAGAGCCACCAGAAAACCAGCAAGCAGCTGAACATCTGGACCTACGATGTAGTAGGCCCACGGAAGACCACGCAGCTGAGGGGCTACTTGCTTCTTGATCCGAAGCTGATCTTTGCTGAGCAGCCCCTGAACAACCCAAGCTTGCGACGAGTGACGGAAGGGGCCGCTGAATGACGCCCCAGAAATTGCTCCGGGAATACCTCGTCGATCACGACCTCCGGCCTGCCAGCGCGAAAATCTACGGCGCGGCAATGAAGAAGCTGGAAAAGAACTTCGGTAACGCTGTTGATGTGGAGACCATCGATCGACGGGACGTCCTTGCCTTAAGGAACAAGCTGATTGAAGGAGGTCTGTCGAAGCGCAGCTGGAACACTTACTCCAATCACCTCCGAACAATATGGGGGTACGGCATCGAGTACGGGATTCTTCCCAACACCGATGTGAACCCATTCAAGAAGACGACGGTAATTGCACCGAAGCGACAGAGCAAAATCATTGCCGGCGAAGCGATCGTCCGTGCAAGGCGGTGGCTCAGAAGTCTTGCTGACCAGGAGGAGTCGACTGGGGACCGGGCCAGAATCACACCAGCGTGGTTCTGGCTGGCAACTTTCGAGATGTTCTACTACACCGGCATACGGCTGAATGCACTGCTATGCATCCGGCTCAAGGATGTGGACTGGGATCGACGGCTGGTTCTCGTCCGCGGCGAAACCGAAAAAACACACCGCGAGTTTCGCATTCCCATCATGGATGGGCTAGCGCCGCACATTCAGCGCCTCGTCGATGAAGCTCGTCGAGCGGGCTTTGCCGCCGATGACCAGCTGTTCAACGTCAATCGTTTCTCCCGCCATTACAAGCGGCATGAAATGAACTCGGACCAGGTCGAGGCGATGTACAAGAAGCTGATCATCAGGCTCGGGGTGCGGATGACTCCGCACCGGTTCAGGCACACGCTTGCAACCGATCTGATGAAGCAGCCGGAAAGAAACATCCACCTGACCAAGAACCTGCTGAACCATTCGAACATCGCAACCACTATGAGCTACATCGAAGCCGACTATGACCACATGCGAGACGTACTGCACGAGCGCAGCATGCAGCAGGGGGCATTGAGGCTTGTACGTCGGGTGGATGAATGTAGTGCACCAAATTCGCGTCCTGGTGAAAGCGGTACCCGCACAGAGCCTGGTCGACGAATAACGATCGAAGAAGATGATCAAGGAGGTGGCTGCTCGGCACCAGAACGTCTGCTGATTGAGTTCAGGCAGAGCTGTGCCAGTGCTTTGCTACCGCCCGAAGATCTCTTTCAACCAAGCCTTCTGTTCAGCCTGATGGCATCGACAACAGGGTCTACACCTTTTGCTCGATCTCATTCTGCTGTCGCAGGCACTGTGTACAACGCCCGTGCCTCCCCGAAGTTCTGAACCGACGAATGGCAATGAGCCACTACATGGTTAGCTGAAGCAGGGCAGCTAGCACATAACTGTTCCAGGTCACTGGTGCTAGGAAACTGGCGCCATGCCTTTGGCTGCGCGTGTTTTGGAGACGTCGCGAAGCGAGGTTTCGCGGAGGTGAGCAGCCCGCAAATCCCCTAAGTCATTGAGTTTTTTGGCCCAGGAACGAAAAAGCCCGCCATAAGTGGCGGGCTATTCCATATTGACATCACGCCGAAGCGAGCCTAAGGTTCGCTCCAGACGGCTGCAAGACTAGACATGGCTGTGGCAAGCCCCCCTCTCTAGCACTCACGAACCGCTGTGAATAATGGTGGGTCGTGTAGGATTCGAACCTACGACCAATTGGTTAAAAGCCAACTGCTCTACCAACTGAGCTAACGACCCGTTGGATGGCGCGTATAATACTGATTTCTAACGGGAAATCAACACCCCATCAAACTTTTTTCAAAAGTACCGCGTCGGGTCTTCGACACCAGCTGCCTTGAAGCCGTCGGCACGCAGGCGGCAGCTGTCGCATTTGCCGCAGGCACGGCCGTCATCGTCGGCCTGGTAGCAGGAAACGGTCAGGCTGTAGTCCACGCCGCGGGCCATACCGGCCTGCACGATCTGCGCCTTGCTCATGTTCTGCAGCGGCGCCTGAATGCGGAAGCCCTGCCCTTCGACGCCAGCCTTGGTCGCCAGGTTGGCCATGCGCTCGAAGGCTTCGACGAACTCGGGGCGGCAATCGGGGTAGCCGGAGTAATCCACGGCATTCACACCAATGAAGATGTCACGGGCTTCCAGCACCTCTGCCCAGCCCAGGGCCAGGGACAGGAACACGGTGTTGCGCGCTGGCACGTAGGTGACCGGGATGCCTTCACCCGGGGTTTCCGGCACGTCGATGCTGCTGTCGGTCAATGCCGAGCCACCGATGCCATCCAGGTTCAGGCCAATAACCTTGTGCTCGACCACGCCCAGGTCGCGGGCAACGCGGGCGGCGGCGTTCAGTTCGGCGCGGTGGCGCTGGCCGTAGTCGAAACTCATGGTGTAGCAGCTGTAGCCTTCGGCCTTGGCCATGGCGACCACGGTGGCCGAGTCCAGGCCGCCGGACAACAGGATTACTGCGCGTTTGTCGGTCATGTGTGCTTGCTCCTCAATCAACGTCCGGGTTCGTCGTTCCACAGCAGCTTGTGCAGCTGCAGCTGGAAGCGTACGGGCAGGTTGTCGGCGACGATCCAGTCCGCCAGCTCGCTGGCGTTCACCTGGTGGTGGCTGGGCGAGAACAACACCTCGCCGGCACGCTCGGCCAGGTTGTACTGGATCAGCTTGGAGACCGCCCAGTCATAGTCCTCACGGGAACAGATGACGAACTTGACCTGGTCGTTGCGGGTCAGCTGCTCGATGTTCTCGTAGCGGTTACGGTGCGACTCTTCGGAGCCTGGGGTCTTCAGGTCGACCACGCGGCTGACGCGGGTGTCGGTGCCGGCAATATCCAGCGCGCCGCTGGTTTCCAGCGACACCTCGTAACCGGCGTCACACAGGCGCTGCAACAGCGGCAAGGCGTTGGGCTGGGCCAATGGCTCGCCGCCGGTGACGCAAACGTAGCGCGGCTTGAAGCCGGCGACCTGCTCAAGGATCGAATCGAGGGTGCGAACGGTGCCGCCACTGAAGGCATAGGCACTGTCACAGTACTGGCAGCGCAGGGGGCAACCGGTGAGGCGCACGAATACCGTGGGCAACCCAGCCGTTCGCGTTTCACCCTGCAAAGAGTAAAAGACTTCGGTGATGCGTAATGTGTCTTGCATGCTCGCCACGGGCGTGACAGCTAAACAGGCTGCCCGCCTCCGTCAGGCACTGTCGCGGACTCGACATAGCGTTATCCGCAGCAGCGTGTTTACGAAAAAAGGGCATTGATTCTAACGAAAAAACCCGCGACAAGCGCGGGTTTCTTTCAAGCGGTACTGTTTAGAGCTTCTGCAGGTCACGCTGGGCCAGTTGCGCGGCCGAGGTGCCGGGGTACTGGGTGATGACCTGCTGCAGGATACCCTTGACCTTGTCGGTGTGGCCCATGCGGCGCTCGACGTCGGCCAGCTTGTACAGCGAATCCGGCACCTTGCTGTGCTTCGGATACTTCTGGCTGACCTGGGCGAAGGCCTGGCTGGCAGCCGGCAGGTCGCCCTTGGCCAGGTTCACTTCACCCAGCCAGTACTGGGCATTGCCGGCGTACTGGCTGTTGGGGTACTTGCGCAGGAAGGCGTTGAACGCCTGGCTGGCCTTGTTGAAGTCTTTCTGCTTGATCAGGTCGAAAGCGGCATCGTAGTAGAGCTTTTCTTTCGCCGGATCACCGGGCTCGCTACTGGCGGCCGGTTGTTGCGCAGCAGCACCTGCTGCATCGGGGGCGGCATTGGATGCACCACCACCGGAGGAATTGTCAGGGGTCGCGGCAGGCGCGGCGCCACTGTTGATGCGACGGTCCAGGTCCTGGTAACGCTCCAGGTTTTCCTGCTTCATGCGCGACACATCGTTCTGCAGCTCTTCGATGATGCCTTGCTGGCGGGAAAGCTGATCCTGCATCTGTTGCAGCTGCATGAACAGCTGGCCCTGTGCAGAGGCAGGGGCCGAAGCCCCTGACCCGGCATAGGCGCCGCTCGTGCCATAACCCGCAGGCGGATAGCTGCCTGCGTTGTCATCAACTACAGGGACCTCAGCCCAGGCCGCAAGCGGCAGGCTGAGTGCGAGGACGGTTACTACACGGCGGCCCATACGCATAAGAACTTACTTACGCAGTTCTACGCGACGGTTCTGAGCCCAGGACTGCTCGTCGTTGCCAGTGGCAACCGGACGCTCTTCACCGTAGGAGACCAGTTCCAGCTGAGCAGGGGAAACGCCCTGCAGAACCAGGTAACGCTGAACGGCCTTGGCACGACGCTCACCCAGAGCCATGTTGTACTCGCGGGTGCCGCGCTCGTCGGTGTTGCCTTCCAGGACAACGCGGTTGCCGTTGGCTTTCAGGTCCTTGGCGTGAACGTCCAGGGCGCGCATGGCTTCTGGCTTCAGGTCCGAGCTGTCGTATTCGAAGTAGAAGGTGGTGATTGCGCGCAGGGCAGCTTCTTCGCTCAGGGAGCCGTCAACAGCGCCAGTGTTGGCACCGTAGCCAGCGTTCGGATCTACAGCAGCGCCTTCGCCTGCGTTGTCACCGCCCTTCGAGGAGCAACCTACAGCTACGGCCATGGCCAGAGCCAGCGCAGCAAATTTACCAAACTTCAGCATTTCCATCGTGAAACTCCTAATGAAACCCCAGTGTGTTAAGCAAAAGTATTACGCCGCAATCAGTTCAGGTAAGGGGACCAGGACGGTTCTCTGACTTCGCCTTGAGCGGTAGGAAGTGGGAGCCTCACGCGGCCATTAAGCGACACGAGCATCAAGACTCCCCGGCCCTGCTGGCGGGTGGCGTAGATTAGCATGGTGCCGTTTGGCGCAACAGTGGGAGACTCATCAAGACTCGTTTCAGAGAGAATCTTTACACTTCCGCGTTGCAAATCCTGGGCCGCAACTTTGAAGTTGGTGAAGCCCTGCTGGCGATGGATCATCACCAGGGTCTTTTCGTCCGCCGACAGTTTCGGGTTGGCGTTGTAGTTACCCACGAAAGTTACACGCTCGGCACCACCGCCACCGACCGACTGCTTGTAGATCTGCGGCTTGCCGCCACGGTCGGAGGTGAAGTACAGGGTGTTGCCATCCTTGCCCCAGAACGGCTCGGTGTTGATGCCCGGGCCAGCGGTGACACGGCTGATCTGGCGCGAAGCCACGTTCATCACGTAGATGTCCGGGTTGCCGTCCTTCGACAGCACGAACGCCAGGCGCGTGCCATCCGGCGACCAGGCTGGCGCACCGTTCAGGCCTTCGAAGTTGGTGACCTGCTCGCGGCGACCGGTATCGATGTGCTGGACGAAGATGCGCGGACGCTTCTGCTCGAACGAGACATAGGCGATGCGCTTGCCATCCGGTGCAAAGCGTGGCGACAGGATCGGCTCGCGCGATTGCAGCAGGGTGACCGCGCGTGCACCGTCGTAGTCCGAACGCTGCAGGGTATAGCGGGTGTTGTTGGTGGAGAAGCGCTCGGCCGTCACGTACAGCATGCGGGTGGAGAAAGCACCCTTGATGCCGGTGAGCTTCTCGAACGACTGGTCGGCAATGTAGTGGGCCATGTCGCGCAGCTGGTCGACGCTGCCCGCCACGCTACCGGTCAGCACTTGCTGCTCGGTGGCGACGTTGAACAGCGCGTACTGCACCTGCAGGCGACCGCCCGACGGCACGATGCTGCCAACCATCACGTACTGCGCACCCAGCGCTTTCCAGTCACGGAAGATCACTTCGCTGGCCTGCGACGGCTGGCTGATCATGTTCTGCCGCGGAATCGGCGAGTAGTAGCCGGAGTTGCGCAGGTCGTTGCCGATGATGTCGGCCATGTCTTCCGGCAGCACGCTGCCGCCCTGCAGACCGAACGGCACTACCGCGATGGGCGTGGCCCGGTCGCTGCCGCTGGTGACCAGGATGTTCTTTTCCTCTGCCACGGCCATGCCTGCCACGCAGCACAGCATGACCAGCAGTCCTCTCAGACGTTTAATCACAACGCTAGATCCTCAGGTGTAAATGTCATCTTGAACGAACGATATTGGTTGAAATCGCTCGGCTTCATACCCTGCATCTCGGTCAGACGACCGATGTTCTTCACTGCTGCCACCGCCGAGCTGTCGTACGGGCCGTCACCACTGGACCGGGCCACGCTGACGCTGGTGATGGTACCGTCCGGCAACATGTTGATCTGCAGGACCACCGTCATGCCCTTGCGCGCGGAAGGCGGACGAGCCCAGCCCTCGGCCGCGCGCATGCGGATCAGGTCGTCGAAGTCGCCGGCCACCTGGTCACCCTGCTCGTCGGCCAGCGCCTGCTGCCGTTCGGTGGTGTCGGACAACAGCTCGGCCAGGGCCTGGGCTTTCTTGTCTTCCGCCGCCTTGCGGGCCGCTTCCTGTGCCTTTTTCTTCTGGGCATCTGCAGCGGCCTTTTTCTTGGCCTCTTCAGCTGCCTTCTTCTTCGCTTCCTCGGCTACCGCTTTCTTCTTGGCGTCCTCGGCTGCTTTCTTCTTGGCCTCTTCGGCCGCCTTTTTCTTGGCGTCCTCGGCGGCTTGTTTCTTCGCCTCTTCAGCGGCCTCTTTCTTGGCCTCTTCTTCGGCTTTTTTCTTTTCTTCCTCGGCCTTCTTCTTGGCGATGTCGGCCTGCTGCTTCTCGGCAGCCTTCTTCGCCTCTTCGGCCTTCTTGGCTTCGGCGGCTTTCTTGGCCTCGGCGGCCTTGGCGGCCTCGGCAGCTGCCTCGGCTTTCTTGGCTTCGGCGGCCTCGCGGGCCTCCTCGGCCTTTTGAGCAGCGTCGGCTTTCTTTTGTTCCGCGGCCTTCACGGCCTCCTGCTCGACCTTCTTCTGTTCCAGCTGCTCGACTTCGGTCTGGCGCGAAGCGGTTTTCTTCGCTTCCCCGGCAATCTTCTGATTGGTCTGGGTGGTCGCCTGGCTCTTGGACTTGAGCTGGTACAGGGTAGCCTGGACGATCGGCTTGGATGGCGGCAGCTCAGGCGTCATGGCAAAACTGACGAACAGCAGGGCGAACACCAGCACATGCAGGCCGATGGCCCAGATACTGGGCCAGAAGTAGCTTTCCGAGGCGGATGGCTCTCGCTGTTGCATCAGGGCGCCTCGGTAATCAGGCCAACGTTACCGACACCGGCCTTCTGCAACCCGCCCATGGCACCCATGACCGCGCCATAGTCGACAGCCTTGTCGCCACGAATGAACACCTGGGTCTGCTTGCCCTGGTCACGGCCGGCGGCAATGATCTTGGTCACCGCGTCGGTCATGGCTGGCAAGGTCATGGCCTTGTCCATCTGCTTGTCGGTATCGACTTCGCTGCCGAGGTTCCAGTAGTAGGTCTTGTCGGCCTTGATGGAGATGGTGAGGATCTGGACGTTGTTGTCCTGCGGCAAGGCTTCACTGGAAACCTTGGGCAGGTCTACCTTGACGCCCTGGTTGAGCATGGGCGCCGTCACCATGAAGATGACCAGCAGTACCAGCATCACGTCGATGTAGGGCACCACGTTCATCTCGGCGACGGGCTTGCGTTTGTGGCGAACTCGGGCCATGGGCTTCTACCTGATTACTCTTCGCTGGTGTGCACTTTGCGGTGCAGGATCGCCTGGAACTCGTCGGCGAAGGTGTAGTAACGGCCGATCAGCACTTCGCTGCGCGCCGAGAAGCGGTTATAGGCGATGACCGCCGGAATTGCCGCGAACAGGCCGATGGCGGTGGCGATCAGCGCTTCGGCGATACCCGGGGCAACCGTGGCCAGGGTGGCCTGCTGGGCACTGGCCAGGCCGCGGAAGGAGTTCATGATGCCCCATACGGTACCGAACAGGCCGATGTACGGGCTGGTAGAACCGACGGTGGCCAGGAACGGCAGGCTCTGCTCGAGTTTTTCTTCCTCGCGCGAGATGGCTACGCGCATGGCACGGGCAACGCCCTCCATGACCGCGTCCGGGTCAACGCCCGGCTGCTGGCGCAGGCGCGAGAATTCCTTGAAGCCGGCACGGAAGACCTGCTCGACACCGGAATCCGGGTCTGGGTTGCTGCCTGCCTGACGGTACAGCTTGGACAGGTCGATGCCCGACCAGAAGCGCTCCTCGAAGGCATCCAGCGCACGACGACCGGCGCGCAGCATGGTGCTGCGCTGGAAGATCATGACCCATGAGGTGACCGAGGCGGCCACCAGGGTCAGCATTACCAGCTGTACCAGCACACTGGCATTGCTGACCAGACTCCACATGGAGGTATGGTCGACGACGTTAGCTTCCACGCTTATTCTCCTGCATTCGATTGAGTACCCGAGCCGTCCGCCACAAAGGCGTCACGCAGCTCCGGGGGTATGGCTCGGGGTTTGAAAGTGTCGGCGCGCACGGCGGCCACCAGGAACTGCCCTTCGCAGAGCAGCGTTTCATCCTTTTCCCGCCAGACCTGCTGCACGAAGCGCAGGCTGGCGCGATTGAGTTCAAGTACTTGCGCGGTCACCCGCAGCTCGTCGTCCAGGCGCGCCGGCGCGTGATAGCGCGCTTCGCTGGAGTGGACCACGAACAGCAGGTTGTCTTTGGCCAACTGCGCCTGGGAAAAGCCCAGGTGCCGCAGCCGCTCGGTACGCGCGCGCTCCATGAATTTCAGGTAATTGACGTAATACACCACGCCACCGGCATCGGTATCTTCGTAATAGACTCGACAACGGTGTGCGAACGGTTCCAGGCCATTTTGCGCGCGCATACTCTAGTGCTTACTCCTCAGCTTGCCAATCCGCTGTGGCAACTGTTTTTTCTTCATTAATGTCTTATTGCCAGCGCACCCTCGGCATGCCAGCGGTAGGACCACGAAAAGCCGTTTTCGATCTGTCACTCATCGCCCGTTTCGGAAAAATCCCCACCCTCCCCCAGGCGCCCGGGCACGTTCAGGCCGAAGTGCAGGTAGGCATGTCGGGTGACCACGCGGCCGCGCGGCGTGCGCATGATGTAGCCTTGCTGGATCAGGTACGGCTCGAGCACGTCCTCGATGGTGTGGCGCTCTTCACTGATGGCTGCCGCCAGGTTGTCCACGCCGACCGGGCCACCGTCGAACTTCTCGATCATGGTCAGCAGCAGGCGGCGGTCGGAGTGGTCAAAACCGCGCTCGTCGACGTCCAGCAGGTTCAGCGCCATGTCGGCCACGGCCTTGGTGATCTGGCCCTTGCCGCGCACTTCGGCGTAGTCGCGCACGCGGCGCAGCAGGCGGTTGGCGATACGTGGCGTGCCGCGGGCGCGACGGGCGATCTCGTAGGCACCCTGGTCTTCGATGGCCAGGCCGAGGATGCCGGCGGAACGGCTGACGATGGTGGCCAGGTCCTTGTCGCTGTAGAACTCCAGACGCTGGACGATACCGAAACGGTCCCGCAGCGGGTTGGTGAGCATGCCGGCACGGGTGGTGGCACCGACCAGGGTGAACGGCGGCAGGTCAAGCTTGATCGAACGGGCCGCAGGCCCTTCGCCGATCATGATGTCGAGCTGGAAGTCCTCCATCGCCGGGTACAGCACCTCTTCGACGACCGGTGACAACCGGTGGATCTCGTCGATGAACAGCACGTCGTGCGGTTCGAGGTTGGTCAGCATGGCCGCGAGGTCGCCCGGGCGCTCGAGGATAGGCCCCGAGGTACTCTTGACCGACACGCCCATTTCCTGGGCAATGATGTTGGCCAAGGTGGTCTTGCCCAGGCCGGGCGGACCGAAGATCAGCGTATGGTCGAGCGACTCGCTGCGGCCACGGGCGGCCTGGATGAACAGCGCCATCTGCTCGCGCACCACCGGCTGGCCGATGTACTCGTCCAGCCGCAGCGGGCGGATCGCACGGTCCTGGACTTCTTCACGGTCGCGGCCACTGGCGGCGATCAGGCGGTCGGCTTCGATCACTTGGTAATCATCCCTTTCAGGCTGCGGCGGATCAGCTCCTCACTGCTCAGGCCGGCCTTGTCCTTGATCGCGGCAATCGCCTTGCTGGCTTCCTGCGGCTTGTAGCCCAGGGAAACCAGGGCGCTGACGGCATCGGCTTCGGCCGTGGATGCGCTGGCGACCGGCAGCGGCCCGTCGGAGACCAGGGTGAACATGGCCGGGGACGTTTCCCAAGCCTTGAAACGGTCCTTGAGCTCGACCAGCAGGCGTTCGGCGGTTTTCTTGCCAACACCGGGCACGCGCACCAGGGCCGAGGTGTCCTGAGCCTGCACGCAGCGCACCAGCTCGTCCACTTCCAGCCCGGACATCAGCGCCAGGGCCAGCTTCGGCCCTACCCCATTCAAACGGATGAGTTCGCGGAACAGCTCGCGCTCACGCTTTTCGGCAAAACCGTAGAGCAGGTGAGCATCCTCGCGCACCACCAGGTGGGTGTGCACGGTTACGGGTTCGCCCACCTTGGGCAGACGGTACAGCGTGGTCATGGGAACTTCCAGTTCGTAACCTACGCCGTTGACGTCGATAATCAGGTGCGGCGGCTGTTTTTCCGCCAGGGTGCCGCGCAAACGTCCAATCACGTTCCGATCCTTCCTCTCGGGGAGCCGGTCAAAGACCGCTCAACCCTATCAGCAAATGCAGCGGGTGAACGCATCACCCGAACAAAATATGTATCAGCGCATGAAGCGCCTACAGACGCAAGCGCCCACCGCGCCGCCGTGCCGTGGCCAGGCCATGCGGCACCAGGCTGGAACGGGTGTGGGCGTGGCACAGGGCGATGGCCAGGGCGTCGGAGGCGTCGATCTGCGGCTTCTGCGTCAGTTTCAGCAGGTGCATGACCATCATCATCACCTGCTCCTTGTTCGCCCCACCGGTACCGGCTACCGCCTGCTTGACCTGGGTGGCGCTGTATTCGGCGATTTCCAGGCCGGCTTCGGCGGCGGCGACGATGGCTGCGCCACGGGCCTGGCCGAGCTTGAGCGCCGAGTCGGCGTTACGGGCCATGAACACCCGCTCGATGCCCATGGTTACCGGGCCGTGCTGGGCGATGATTTCACCCACGCCACGAAAAACGATCTGCAACCGCTCGTGCAGCTCGCCGCTGCCGGTGCGGATGCAGCCCGACGCCACGTACTCGCAACCACGGGCGGTCTGGCGTACCACGCCATAGCCGGTGATGCGCGAGCCGGGGTCGATACCAAGAATCAGAGTCATAGAGCCTGTCGAAAAATTGATGCATCTCTGCAAACTGTACCGGCCCTTTCGCGGGTAAACCCGCTCCCACAGGTACTGCACCGACTCTGAATGTGGTGCAGTACCTGTGGGAGCGGGTTTACCCGCGAAAGGGCCGGTACAGGCGCTGACAAACTTGAAGAACTGGCATGGATCGCCAGGACACCTTAGCCGAGGTTTTCCATGATCTCATCGGAAATCTGGGCATTGGAGTAGACGTTCTGCACGTCATCCAGGTCTTCGAGCATGTCGATCAGCTTGAGTACTTTCTCGGCACCGTCCTGGTCGAGTTCGGCGCTGGTGGTCGGCTGCATGACGATTTCAGCGTCAGCGGCCTTGAAGCCCGCCTCTTCCAGGGCATTGCGCACGGCGTAGAAGCTGTTGAACGAGGTGAACACGTCGAACGAGCCGTCGTCGTTGGCCACCACGTCGTCGGCATCGGCTTCCATCGCCGCTTCCATCAGCGCGTCTTCTTCCACGCCCGGAGCAAAGCTGATCTGCCCCTTGCGCTCGAACAGGTAGGCCACCGAACCGTCGGTGCCCAGGTTGCCACCACACTTGGTGAAGGCATGACGCACGGCGGCGGCAGTACGGTTGCGGTTGTCGGTCATGGCCTCGACCATGATCGCCACGCCACCCGGGCCGTAACCTTCGTAACTGAGCTCTTCGACGTTGTCGCTTTCGTTGGTGCCGGCACCACGGGCCACGGCACGATCGATGATGTCGCGGCTCATGTTGGCACCCAAGGCCTTGTCCAGCGCCAAACGCAGGCGCGGGTTGGATGCCGGGTCAGCACCACCCTGCTTGGCAGCGACTGTCAGTTCGCGGATCCACTTGGTGAAAATCTTGCCTCTCTTGGCATCCTGGCGCTCTTTGCGGTGCTTGATGTTCGCCCACTTGGAATGACCAGCCATAACGACTCCGAATCCTTTGAATCACAAACAGCCCCGCCCCTGTAGGGGGCGGGACGGGAAATTGCCTGCGCCGGAACGCAAAGGCGCATCCATGTGGATGCGCCCGGGGACTGCTTACTCGACCTTGGTCTGTTCGCGCAGTCGGATGTGCAGCTCGCGCAGGGCCTTGGCGTCGACCAGGCCAGGGGCCTGGGTCATGACGCACGCGGCGCTCTGGGTTTTCGGGAAGGCGATCACTTCACGAATCGACTGGGCTCCGGTCATCAGCATGACCAGGCGGTCCAGGCCGAAGGCCAGGCCACCGTGAGGCGGTGCACCGAACTTCAGGGCGTCGAGCAGGAAGCCGAACTTCTCTTCCTGTTCTGCCGCTTCGATGCCCAGCAGGCGGAACACGGCCTGTTGCATCTCTTTACGGTGGATACGGATCGAACCGCCACCCAGCTCGGTACCGTTCAGGACCATGTCGTAGGCACGGGACAGGGCCACGGCCGGGTTGGCCTCGAGCTCGTCCGGGGTGCACTTCGGCGCGGTGAACGGGTGGTGCAGCGCGGTGAAGCTGCCGTCCTCGTTCTCTTCGAACATCGGGAAGTCGACCACCCACATCGGTGCCCACTCGCAGGTCAGCAGCTCGAAGTCGTGGCCCAGGCGGATACGCAGCGCGCCCAGGGCTTCGCTGACCACCTTGAACTTGTCGGCACCAAAGAACACGATGTCGCCATCAACGGCGCCAACGCGGTCGAGGATGGTGTTGAGGTTGGCCTCGGGGATGTTCTTGACAATCGGCGACTGCAGGCCTTCGACACCCTTGGCGCGCTCGTTGACCTTGATGTAGGCCAGGCCCTTGGCACCGTAGATACCGACGAACTTGGTGTACTCGTCGATCTTGCTGCGTGGCATGCTGGCGCCGCCAGGCAAGCGCAGGGCGGTAACGCGGCACTTCGGATCGTTGGCCGGGCCGGCGAACACCTTGAAGTCGACATCCTTGAGCTGGTCGGCAACGTCGACCAGTTCCAGCGGGATACGCAGGTCCGGTTTGTCGGAGCCGTAGCGGCGCATGGCTTCTTCGAAGGTCATGTGCGGGAATTCGCCGAATTCCAGGTCCAGCACTTCCTTGAACAGCTTGCGGATCATGCTTTCGGTCAGGCCCATGATCTCGCTTTCATCGAGGAAGCTGGTCTCGATGTCGATCTGGGTGAATTCCGGCTGGCGGTCGGCACGCAGGTCTTCGTCACGGAAGCACTTGGCGATCTGGTAGTAGCGGTCGAAGCCGGCGACCATCAGCAGCTGCTTGAACAGCTGCGGCGACTGCGGCAGGGCGAAGAAGCTGCCGGCGTGGGTACGGCTAGGCACCAGGTAGTCACGCGCGCCTTCCGGGGTGGCACGGGTCAGGATCGGCGTCTCGACGTCAAGGAAGCCGTTTTCGTCGAGGAAGCGACGGATGCTGCTGGTGATACGCGAACGCAGGCGCAGCTTGTCGGCCATTTCCGGGCGACGCAGGTCGATGAAACGGTAGCGCAGGCGGGTTTCCTCGCCGACGTCGGAGTACTCGTTCAGCGGGAACGGTGGGGTTTCCGCTTCGTTGAGCACGTTCAGCTGGTAGCCGAGGATCTCGATGGCGCCGGAAGCCATGTTGGCATTCACCGCACCTTCAGGGCGCTTGCGGACCTTGCCGGTGATCTGCACGACGTATTCGCTGCGCACGCGGTCGGCAGCGGCGAAGGTTTCGGCGCGATCCGGGTCGAACACGACCTGGGCCATGCCTTCGCGGTCACGGATGTCGAGGAAGATCACCCCGCCGTGGTCGCGGCGACGATGGACCCAGCCGCAAAGGGTGACTTCCTGGCCGTCCAGGCTCTCGTTCAGTTGGCCGCAATAATGGCTGCGCATCATGATGGTGGTTTCGCTTCTCGTGATTCGTGTATTCGGTGGAGGCCTTGGCCGCCCGGAGAGGGCTAATACTGCAAGACCCGGTCACAGCATTCAACTCAGTCGGCCTTGTCGCCGCCTGCCAGATTCTTTTTCGCCCCGGTCTTGAAGTCGGTTTCGTACCAACCGTTACCGCTCAGGCGGAAGCCTGGCACCGACAGCAGCTTCTTCAGCGCCGGCGCCTGGCAGGCCGGGCAATCGGTCAGCGGCGCGGCGCTGATCTTCTGCAGCACTTCCATGCGGTGCTCGCAGGATGCACATTGATAGTCATAAAGGGGCATGGGTGTCTCTCGTCAACCACAACGCTGGCTGCCGGGGCAGCAAAAAGCGGGATTATATATGGTTAACAAGCACTGCGCAGCCCGCCAGGCGATCAGCGCACACTTGGCGGGTCCAGCAGCCAGGCGACGCAGATCACCCGGATCAGCCCGCTGAAGTTGCGCACCCCGCCTTGTCGCAGGTGCACCTCACGGTCCACGTAGGACAGGACCGCACTGACCGAGCAGCGGTTGGCCGCGGCGATGCGCTCCAGGATACCCCAGTAGACGGCCTCCAGCCGCAGGCAGGTGGAAAAGCCGTTGAGCCGCGCCGAGCGTGACACGGGCTGGGTCTGCAACATGTCGAAATCCGCCTTGAACGGGTCGATGCACTGTTTACCCGGCCAACGCCCTTGGCCAGCCACACGTTTGCTTGCTTGCATCATGCGCCACACTTCCTCGTCACAGGTACCAGGTGGCCTATGAAGCGCTGATGGGCGAGCTTAAAGCAGCGGCAAAATCTTCCTGCACAAATTGCGCAGGGTCTGTAGGAGCGGCCTTGTGTCGCGATGGGCTGCGAAGCAGCCCCAGGGTTTGAGTGCAATTGCACAAATTGCTGGGGCTGCTTCGCAGCCCATCGCGACACAAGGCCGCTCCTACAAGGGCCGATACAGCGTTGGGTATCTACTTGCCGTCGAGCAGCACCCGCAGCATCCAGGCGGTCTTCTCGTGCACCTGCATGCGCTGGGTCAGCAGGTCGGCGGTAGGCTCGTCACTGACCTTGTCCACCACCGGGAAGATGCTGCGCGCGGTACGCACCACGGCTTCCTGGCCCTGCACCAGCTGGCGGATCATCTCGTCGGCATGCGGCACCCCTTCCTCCTCTTTGATCGAGGAATGCCGCGCATAAAATGCATAAGACCCCGGTGCCGGGAAGCCCAGGGCGCGGATGCGCTCGGCAATCGAGTCGACCGCCAGCGCCAGTTCGTTGTACTGCTCTTCGAACATCAGGTGCAGAGTGCGGAACGACGGACCGGTGACGTTCCAGTGGAAGTTATGGGTTTTCAGATACAACACGTAGGTATCCGACAACAGGCGGGACAGCCCATCGACGATGGACTTGCGATCTTCTTCACTGATACCGATATCAATTGCCATGAAGTTCCCCTTTCCATAAGGCGTGAGACCCAAGCGGGTGCCGACCACTGTAGCAACACTTGGTCTGCGCCGCATGTGACATGGCGCAACACATCGCCCCTCGGGGACAGCGGTTTGAGTAGCCTGCGGCTTTACTGTTAAATAGGCATGGTGCCACCCGTGCGGATTGCCATTTGCCGGGTGCATAGGCTGGCCTGCCGCGTGTTCGCGCTCTACACCTCATGCGCACCGTGCTGCCAGCTCTTCCTGTGATCGGCCTTATCAACTGTGAGCCAACCCCATGTTCAAGATCGTCCATCTGGTGACAGGCGTGGCAGCCTTGCTGCTATCGCTCATGCCCAGCCTGAAAACCGATGCGTTACCCTTCCTGCAACAACCCGACGCGGTCTATCTCGCCCTGCTCGGACTGCTCAACCTCGTCCTGGCCCCCGTCGTGCCACTTTACTACCGCGGCGCGCGGCAACAACTGCAGCACCTGGCCTGCGCCCTGCTGGTGGTGGCTGTGGTGCTGCAGACCCTGACACTGCTGGCCCGCCCGGAAATGGGCAACCTGGCCGCACTGGTCTGCGCAGCGCTGGCCGTGGCCGTGCACCTGGCCGTGGGCTTTGCCCGCAGCCCCCGCAAGGCACGCACCAACCAGCACGCGGCGCAGGATGGTGGCAGTCGTGATACCGGCACCGTGAAATGGTTCAACACATCCAAAGGCTTCGGCTTCATCTCCCGCGACTCGGGCGATGATATCTTCGTGCACTTTCGCGCCATTCGTGGCGAAGGCCACCGCATCCTGGTGGAAGGCCAGCGCGTGGAGTTTTCCGTGATGCACCGCGACAAGGGCCTGCAGGCCGAGGATGTGGTCGCGGTAACCCGCCGCTGATCCAACTTGCAGAAACCACCCCCTGCAGGAGCGGGCATGCCCGCTCCTGCAGGGGTTCAGGTATCAATAATGAGGCGGTGGCGCCTCTTCCCCTTCGCTGCCGTACTGGCCAACCATCTCATCGTAACGTTTGATCAGCTCGGCCATCTGCAACTGCAGCCGCTCGATCACCCGCCCCTGCTCGACAACCACATCATTCAGCGCCTGAATGGTGTCATCCTGAAACGCCTGGCGGGTTTCCAGTTCGACCACTCGTGATTCAAGCGACATGTCAGATCTCCTGGTAACCGGCGAGATGCAGCCCGCGCAGGCGCTGGCGAATGGCTTGCACCTGGTCGTCGGTGTAGGCCACCGCCGGGCACTTGCCCCACACCGGTGCCGGCCAGGCGGCGTCGTCGCGCTGGCGCACGATCACGTGCATGTGCAACTGGCTGACCACATTACCCAAGGTAGCCACGTTCATCTTGTCGGCGCTGTAGCTGGCTTTCAGCGCTTCGGCCAGGCCGGTGGTTTCCTGCCACAACTGCTGCTGCTCCGCAGCATCGAGCTCGAACAGCTCGCTGATGCCGGCGCGCTTGGGCACCAGTATGAACCATGGATAGTTGGCATCCTTGCTCAGCAGCAACTGGCACAGCGCAAACTCCCCCAGCACCAGCGAATCCTGCTGCAAACGCGAATCGAGGACGAACACGGCAAATCTCCTTCAGGCAGAACCAACCCGCTTCACGCGGAAAACAGGCCTGCAAGGATACCCTGCACGTTCCCGGTAACACAGCGCTACTTTTCGCACCAAAATGAGGCCACCGATACCCCTCGCACCACACTTGTCACCCCGCGGGTGACGCTGCATGAACAAGTTGCGGTAACACATTGACTTTCATGACAGCTTTTCAATTTTAACGATTCTTGACTGTGCTACCGCATCAGGCGCCTCCCGCCCCGTGTTTACGGCACTTTCCGACCCCCGGTAGCAGGTTTTGTGAAAATTTCATGAAGCGTTGTGAATTTTGAGCACGCTTGTTGCATTCCTTTCACGCCAAGTCGGCACGACACCTGCATCGGCGGGTGAACGCGACAAATAACAACAGCGACAGTGGTTACCAGGGAGTTTCCCAACCGGAATCGGTAGTTACAGATTCTTTACGGTGAAAGAAGCAGCGCTGGTGTTGACGGCCCTTAAACCGGGGCGTGATTTGCGACATGGAACTACCTAGAAGCGACATGGTGAAAAAGTTCCGAAAAGGATGCTTATACCCATATCGCCAAGAACAGTCAGCGTGCTATACATTTTCGCCGACATAACAAGAAAGAGCTGCCCCATATAACTAGAACACTTGGACGCAGCGGTACTCTTCCTAAAAACCAAAGGAGCAAATCACGATGCGCGTGATGAAGTGGAGCATGATCGCCCTGGCCGTTGCGGCAGGGACCTCGCAGTTGGCATTGGCCTCTTCCCAGGACGAGTCCAAAGGTTTCATCGAAGACAGCAAGCTGAACGTCAAGACCCGCATGCTGTACTTCAGCCGTGACTTCCGTAACAACCCAGCCGGCACCCAGAGCCGTCGTGAAGAAACCGGCTTGGGCTTCCTCGGCACCTTCGAGTCCGGCTTCACCCAGGGCACCGTGGGTGTGGGTGTCGATGCCATCGGCATGCTCGGCCTGAAACTGGACAGCGGCAAGGGCCGCGCCGGTACCGGCCTGTTCCCTACCGGCTCTGACGGCCGTTCGCAGGATGACTACTCCAAAGCCGGCGGCGCGGTTAAATTCCGCATCTCCGACACCGTGCTGAAAGTGGGTGACCAGTTCACCGCTCTGCCGGTCTTCGCCACCGACGACAGCCGCCTGCTGCCGGAAATTGCCCAAGGCACCCTGATCACCAGCAACGAGATCGAGGGCCTGACCCTGCACGCTGGTCATTTCACCAGCCTGACCGCCCAGGAGCAGACCAACCGCGACAGCTTCGGCCTGAAGGAAGCCAACGTGGTAGGTGGTACCTACGCCTTCACCGACAACCTCAGCACCAGCCTGTACTACTCGAAGGTTGAAGACTACTGGCGCAAATACTACGCCAACGTCAACTGGGCGCTGCCGATCTCGGACAAACAAGGCCTTGTGTTCGACTTCAACATCTATGACACCAAGAGCGAAGGCTCGGCCGAGTACCGCGCATTCGATGGCGACAAGCTGGACAACCGCGCGTTCAGCCTGTCGGGCGCCTACAACATTGGCGCTCACACCTTCACCCTGGCCTACCAGAAAGTCACCGGCGACGGCGACTACGGCTATGGCATCGACGGTGGCGGCACCATCTTCCTGGCCAACTCCGTGGCCCGTTCCGACTTCAACGCCGAAGACGAGAAGTCCTGGCAGGCTCGCTACGACCTGAACTTCGCCGAATACGGCATCCCGGGCCTGACCTTCATGACCCGTTATGTACGCGGTACCGACGCCAACGTCGCCGGCACCAGCAACGGCAAGGAATGGGAACGCGACGTCGACATCAAGTACGTGCTGCAAAGCGGCCCGGCAAAAGACCTGAGCTTCCGCGTGCGTCAAGCCACCTATCGCTCTTCCGATGGCGTCTACTACGATTCCCCATCGATCGACGAACTGCGCCTGATCGTGGAGTACCCGCTGAGCATCCTGTAAGCCTGGCTTGCAGTGCCCCGCACTTGAAAAAGCCCGGCGATCACGCCGGGCTTTTTCTTGGCTGACAAGCGTCACGCCCTGGGGCATCCTGTACGCCTTCGTTTCGCCCCCGTACAATGCGGGTCATTTCAATGTCTTAGGCAATCGACACGGCTCACCATGCGCACCAGTCAATATTTGCTCGCCACCCAGAAAGAAACCCCTGCCGACGCAGTGGTCATCAGCCATCAGCTCATGCTGCGTGCCGGCATGATCCGCAAACTGGCCTCTGGCCTGTACACCTGGCTGCCGATGGGCTTGCGGGTGATGCGCAAGGTCGAGGCCGTGGTGCGTGAGGAAATGAACGCCGCCGGCGCCCTGGAAGTGCTGATGCCCAGCATCCAGCCCGCCGAACTGTGGCAGGAATCCGGCCGCTGGGAACAGTATGGCCCCGAGCTGCTGCGCCTGAAGGATCGCCACCAGCGCGACTTCTGCGTCGGCCCGACCCACGAGGAAGTGATCACCGACCTGGCCCGCAACGAGCTGTCCAGCTATAAACAGCTGCCGCTCAACATGTACCAGATCCAGACCAAGTTCCGTGACGAGATCCGCCCGCGCTTCGGCCTGATGCGCGGTCGCGAGTTCATCATGAAGGACGCCTACTCGTTCCATGCCGACCAGGCTTCCCTGCAGGAAACCTACGACCGCATGCACCAGGCGTATAGCAACGTGTTCACCCGCCTGGGCCTGGACTTCCGCCCGGTTCAGGCCGACACCGGCTCCATCGGTGGCAGCTATTCGCACGAGTTCCACGTACTGGCCGAGTCCGGCGAAGACGACGTGATCTTCAGCGACAGCTCCGACTACGCCGCCAACATCGAGAAGGCAGAGGCCATCCCGCGTGAAACCGTGCGCCCCGCCCCTACCGAGGAGCTGCGCCTGGTCGACACGCCGAACGCCAAGACCATCGCCCAGCTGGTGGAAAACTTCGGCCTGCCGATCGAGAAAACCGTCAAGACCCTGATCGTGCGCGGCGCCGAAGAAGGCAAGCTGGTAGCACTGATCGTGCGTGGCGACCATGAGCTCAACGAAATCAAGGCGGCCAAGCTGGAACAGGTTGCCGACCCGCTGGTCATGGCCACCGACGCCGAACTGCGCGAGGCCATTGGTGCCGGCGCCGGCTCGCTCGGCCCGCTGAATCTGCCGCTGGAAATCGTCATTGACCGCTCGGTTGCCCTGATGAGCGACTTCGGCATTGGCGCCAACATCGACGACAAGCACTACTTCGGCGTGAACTGGGAGCGCGACCTGCCGGTTCCACAGGTCGCCGACCTGCGTAACGTGGTCGAAGGCGACCCGAGCCCGGACGGCCAGGGTACCCTGGTGATCAAGCGCGGCATCGAAGTGGGCCACATCTTCCAGCTCGGCACCAAGTACAGCGAGGCGCTGAAGTGCCAGGTGCTGGGCGAGAACGGCAAGCCGGTAACCCTGTCCATGGGCTGCTACGGCATCGGTGTGTCCCGCGTGGTCGCAGCTGCCATCGAGCAGAGCTACGACGAAAAGGGCATCATCTGGAACGACGCCCTGGCCCCGTTCCAGATCGCTCTGGTACCGCTGCGCTACGAAACCGAGGTGGTTCGCGAGGCGACCGACAAGCTGTATGCCGAGCTGACCGCTGCCGGCTACGAAGTGCTGCTGGACGACCGTGACAAGAAGACCAGCCCAGGCATCAAGTTTGCCGACATGGAGCTGATCGGCATCCCGCACCGCATCGTCGTCAGCGATCGCGGCCTGGCCGAAGGCAACCTGGAGTACAAGCACCGCACCGAGCAGGACGCCCAGTCGTTGCCGCTCGATGAAGTGCTGACCTTCTTGCAGGCCCGCGTTCGCCGCTGATAACCAATGCACGAGTGATCATGTTCAAGCGAAGTACCTTTCCCCTGGGGGGCGCCGCACTGTGCGGCGCCCTGCTCGTCAGCGGCTGCGCCAACCAGATGTCCCAGCGCAGCGACCACGAGGAGCGCGTCGAGCGCAAACTGCTCGAGCACACCCTGCAGATCGATGTCGGCGAGCCGAAGGTGATGGAGCTTCCGCAACGACGTGTGCGCGTGCATGAGCAGAAGCGCTTCGAAGTCACCGAATTCGAAGTCACCCGCAGCTATGACCGCTATACGCCTTACCAGCCCTGGCGGGAGATCTACGAGATCCCGCTGGGTGCGGTGGCCGTGGTGGCAGGCGTGGGTGCCAACGTGGTCAATGTCTTCGCCCTGGGCAACCTCCCGGAAAGCATCACCCACGACTGGCTCAGCTACGGCGTGGACGGGCTCAACCCGTTCATGAACGTGCCGTCCAACGGCCGTGCCCAGCAGAACCTGGCCGGGATCAGCGAAGTGCAGAAAGGCAAGCGCGAGGAATCTACCAGCGTGCCCTGGAGCGAACGCCTGGTCGAGGTCAAGGCCGGCAAGATGACCCACGAGCTGACCACCGACAGGAACGGCGTGCTGCGCCTGAACCTGCTCGACAGCCCGTTCTCCGAGCAGAACCTCAACCACATCGGTACCCTGCACCTGCAGGTGCTGGACGAGGACAACGCGGTACGTGGCGATGCCAGCCTGCTCGTCAGCGCCACCCTGCGCAACAAACTGCTCGAGGCCCATGAACTGATCTTCGATGACCTCGAAGATGACGATGTCGGCCAATGGGTTCACCGGGTCAAGCGCTTGTCCGAACTCGGCCTGGAAGAAGAAGCCAGTGAAATGGAACAGAGCCTGATCGAACTGACCCGCAACGATCCGGAGTTGCAGCAGGAGTTTCTGCAGTCGCTGACCAAGGCCACTGGCCGGTTGGTGGCCGACCCGGGCGCGCAGTAACACGTTGGGGCTGCCATGCAGCCCCTTCATTTCGGCGGGAACAGCTCCAACTGCTCATGCGCCCCGCGCAAGTCGCGCAACCTCACGCCTACCCCCAGCAAGCGCACCGGCTTGCCACCACGGGCAAACGCCTGCCCCAGCAATTGGCGATAACTCTCCAGGTCCCTGCCTGCCCCCGCCTGCTCCATGGTGGTCTGGCTGAAGTCATGGAACTTGACCTTGACGAAGGGTTTTTCCGGCCGGTAACTGCTGTCCATGCGGGCGATACGCTCGTTCAGGCTCTCCAGAAGTTCGGGCAGCCGTGCCAGGCAACTGGCCAGGTCCGGCAGGTCGGTGTCGTAGGTGTTTTCCACGCTGACCGACTGCCGGCGACTGTCATTGTGCACGGCACGCTCATCGACACCCCGTGCCAGCCCCCACAAACGCTCGCCAAAGCTGCCGAACTCGCGCACCAGCGCCAGACGCGACCATTCGCGCAGCTCCAGGCAGGTTTCGATACCCAACCGCGCCAGCTTGTCTGCCGTTACCTTGCCCACCCCGTGCAACCTAGCCACCGGCAGGGCGGCGACGAATGCCTCCACTTCGCCCGGGGTAATCACGAACAGGCCATTGGGCTTGCGCCAGTCACTGGCGATCTTGGCCAGGAACTTGTTTGGCGCCACACCGGCCGAGACAGTGATATGCAGGGTGCGGGCGACACGGCGGCGGATATCCTCGGCAATGCGCGTGGCGCTGCCCGAGTACCACTGGCTGTCACTTACATCCAGGTAGGCCTCGTCCAGCGACAGCGGCTCGATCAGCTCGGTGTAGTCACGGAAGATCGTGTGGATTTCCCGCGAGGCTTCACGGTAGGCCTCGAAGCGCGGCTTGACGATCAGCAGGTCCGGGCACAGCTTCAGCGCGTGCCGCGACGACATGGCCGAACGCACGCCGTAGGCGCGCGCTTCATAGTTGCAGGTGGCGATCACCCCACGGCGGTCGGTCGAGCCCCCCACCGCCATGGGCCGCCCGGCCAGGCGCGGGTCGTCACGCATTTCGATCGCGGCATAGAAGCAATCGCAGTCGACGTGGATGATCTTGCGCAAGGACATGGATGACCGTCAGCACTGTAAATTCATACAGATAGTATCGCATGCGCCCTCGGGTATGCAGCCTGTGCGCAACATTGCTCGATAATCGGCCTGAAAGCCCCGTCGCGCCTGAGCTGCGAGCCATATACAGGCGCTAAGAGTTTGAACAAGAAAGGTTTTTTCAGAAAAAAGCTTGACACCCGCGGGTAAATCCGTAGAATTCGATCTCACAGGCGCGGGATGGAGCAGCCTGGTAGCTCGTCGGGCTCATAACCCGAAGGTCGTCGGTTCAAATCCGGCTCCCGCAACCAGATTCGAGAAAAGGCCACTGTTAACACAGTGGCCTTTTTCTTTTGCGTCAAATTATGCGCTGATAGAAATTTCAAAAAAATCAACGACTAGCGCTTGACACCCTTTCTGGAAACTGTAGAATGCGCACCACTGACGCGGGATGGAGCAGCCTGGTAGCTCGTCGGGCTCATAACCCGAAGGTCGTCGGTTCAAATCCGGCTCCCGCAACCATATTCGTCAGAACAAACCCCGCCTGTGTAACAGCAGCGCGGGGTTTGTTGCTTCTCCCCTCCTGCTTTTCGCCCCCAAATTTTCCCGTCCTACAGCCAACCCGCAGGCTTGAGAGGTCGTGCCCAGGATGAACTATCTTTAACCCTGCCAGACCGCTGAAAACGCTCGAGGCCGGAGTAACATTGGATACGTTTTTCTAAGGGACTTTCACTTGGCCATACCTTTCCCTCACCTCGCGCTGCACGCCCGGGGAAATCCATGACTTCCCACAATCCCGAATCCCCGGTGCCGCTTGCCACAAAGCTGCCTGGCGCCGTACAACGTCTGCCCTTGCTGGAACGCATGAGCCGTTACCGCCAGCCCATCGGCCTGGTAGTGACCCTGGTGTTGTTCACCATGGCCTTGGTCGCCTGTCGCCACCTGTTGAGCGAGTTGGACATCTATGCCTTGCACGATGCCATGCTCAGCGTGCCGACCCAGTCTTTACTTGGCGCCTTGCTGGCAACCGTGCTCGGTTTCGTGATCCTGCTCGGTTACGAGTGGTCGGCCAGCCGCTATGCCGGCGTGAAACTGCCCGCGAGCAGCCTGGTGCTGGGCGGCTTCAGCGCCTTTGCCATAGGTAACGCCATCGGCCTGTCGATGCTTTCGGGCGGTTCGGTGCGCTATCGCCTGTATGCACGCCAAGGGGTTGGCGCAGGTGAAGTTGCACGGATGACCGTTTTTGCCAGCCTGTCACTGGGCTGCGCGCTACCGCCTCTGGCCGCCTTGGCGACCTTGAGCGACCTGCCGGCGGCCTCGGCCGCACTGGGTTTGGCGCCTGGCTTGCTGGCAGGTATCGCCACAGCCGTGCTGCTGGTGTGCAGCGTGCTGGTTTTCGGTCTATACCGCCGGCGTCTGGCTGAACAACCATTGGCCAACAACCTGCTGGTACAACTGGGCCGCCGCACGCTGCGCCTGCCCGGCGCACGCCTGGCGGCCCTGCAATTGCTGATCACCGCACTGGATGTCGCCGCTGCCGCCACCGTGCTGTATCTGCTACTGCCCGAAGCACCGCCATTCGGTGCCTTTATCCTGGTGTACCTGCTGGCCTTGGCCGCAGGTGTGCTCAGCCACGTACCGGGCGGCGTCGGGGTATTCGAAGCCATACTACTGGCGGCTTTTGCCGACCAACTTGGCGCGGCGCCGCTGGCAGCGGCACTGCTGCTGTATCGGCTGATCTACGTGGTGCTGCCGCTGCTGCTGGCCTGCGCGCTGCTACTGGCCAACGAGGCCCGGCGCCTGCTGTTCGCGCAACAGGCTATCAAGGCCGCTTCCGGGCTGGCGGCACCGATCCTTTCGATCCTGGTATTCCTGTCCGGGGTGGTGCTGCTGTTCTCCGGTGCCACGCCCGAAATCGACACCCGCCTGGAGCACATGGGTTTCCTGGTTCCGCACCGCCTGATCGATGCTTCGCATTTTGGCGCCAGCCTGATCGGCGTGCTGTGCCTGCTTCTGGCACAAGGCCTGCGCCGGCGCCTGTCCGCCGCCTGGCTACTGACCACCGTGCTGTTGTTGGTCGGTGCCCTGCTGTCGCTGCTCAAGGGCTTCGATTGGGAAGAGGCCTGCTTGCTGACCCTGACTGCCGCCCTGCTCGCCCTGTTCCGCCGTTCCTTCTACCGCCCCAGCCGCCTGCTCGAATTGCCATTCTCGCCGGTGTTTCTGGTAGCCAGCGCCTGTGTGGTCGGCGCATCGGTTTGGTTGTTGCTGTTCGCCTATCAGGATGTTCCCTACAGCCATCAGTTGTGGTGGCAGTTCACCCTCGATGCCGATGCCCCGCGTGGCCTGCGCGCCGCCATGGGCAGCGCCTTGCTGCTGGCGGCCGTGGCCCTGACTTGGCTGCTGCGTACCGCACCGCCGGTGATCCACTTGCCAGACGAAGAAGAGCTGCTGCGTGCCAACCGCATTCTGCTGGCATCCGACCAGCCAGATGGCGGCCTGGCGCTGACCGGTGACAAGGCGCTGCTGTTCCACCCTGGCAACAACGCCTTCCTCATGTACGCCCGTCGCGGTCGCAGCTTGGTGGCCCTGTACGACCCGATCGGCCCGGCCCAGGAGCGCGCCGAGATGATCTGGCAGTTCCGCGACCTGTGCGACCTGCACCATGCCCGCCCGGTGTTCTATCAGGTGCGCGCCGAGAACCTGCCGTTCTACATGGACATCGGCCTGACCGCGCTGAAGCTGGGTGAAGAAGCCCGGGTCGACTTGCGCCGTTTCGATCTCGAAGCCAAGGGCAAGGAAATGAAGGACCTACGCTACACCTGGAACCGTGGCGGCCGTGACGGCCTGAGCCTGGAAATCCACGAACCCGGTCATGCCCCGCTGGCAGAGCTGAAGGAAATTTCCGACGCCTGGCTTGGCGGCAAGAACGTGCGCGAGAAAGGCTTCTCGCTGGGGCGCTTCAGCCCTGAATACCTGCAGCATTTTCGCATTGCCCTGATCCGCTTCCAGGGCCGCCCGGTGGCTTTCGCCAACCTGCTGGAAACCCATGGCAAGGAACTGGCCAGCCTTGACCTGATGCGTGCGCACCCCGAGGCCCCGAAGCTGACCATGGAATTCATGATGATCGGCCTGATCTTGCACTACAAAAGCCATGACTACGCCCGCTTCAGCCTGGGCATGGTGCCGCTTTCCGGTCTGCAGCCGCGGCGTGGCGCGCCCTTGACCCAGCGCCTGGGCTCGATGGTGTTCCGCCGTGGCGAGCAGTTGTACAACTTCCAGGGGCTTCGACGCTTCAAGGACAAGTTCCAACCGGACTGGGAACCCCGTTACATGGCCGTGCCGGCCGGGCTCGACCCGCTGGTGGCACTGGCTGACACCGCCGCCCTGATCGCAGGCGGCCTGACTGGATTGGTGAAACGTTGATGATCCGACGCTTTTGGCTGTACCTGCTGGTTCCCCTGCTGTTGGCCGCCCTGGGAGGCGCGCTGGCGTTCTGGCTATGGACGCGCCCGGCTCCCGAGGCACGCCTGGAACAACTGAGCATCAATGACACCCACATTACCCGTGTGACCCCAGCCGTGCACCCCAAGGCCCGGGTGGCCATCGGCGTACCCCAGGACCAGGCGCTGACCGACAGGCAGCTGCTGGACCTGGCTCAGGCTGGCGAAGCGCAAGTGGTGCAGGTGATCCTGCCGCCCAATGACTGCAGCAAACAACAACAGGCCCTGGACCAGGCCTTGGGCCAGTTACCGGAGAAGCCGACCCTGGTTGCCGGTATCGGCCCTGGCGCCGCCCAGGCCTGGCGCTGGCTGGCCAGCCAGAACAACGACAAGGCGCGGGCGATTTCCGTGGGCTTCAGCCTGGAACAGCCGGGCTGCCAGACAGCGCTGCCGAAGTCGGCCGCCCACGGCCACTGGAACGTCGCCTGGAACGACAACCCGGATGACGCCAGCGCCGCCTTCGTGCGCGACCAGGCCAATGCCGAAACCAGCATCAGTGACTACGACATCCACCTGCCACAAGTGCTCAAGGCCCAACTGACCCAGGCCCTGGTCGGCCACGACGGCAATGCCCTGGCCATTCCGGTAGTCGAGGTGCCAGCCGGGCAGACCACCGACACGGTCACCCTGTTCCTTTCCGGTGATGGCGGCTGGCGAGACCTGGACCGCGACGTGGCCGGGGAAATGGCCAAGCTTGGTTACCCGGTGGTCGGCATCGACACGCTGCGCTACTACTGGCAACACAAGACCCCGGAACAAAGCGCCGCCGACCTGTCCGAGCTGATGCAGCACTACAGACAGAAGTGGGGCACCAAGCGCTTCGTGCTGACCGGCTATTCGTTCGGTGCCGACGTCCTGCCGGCGATCTACAACCGCCTGCCGGCCGAGGACCAGCAGCGTATCGACGCGGTGATGCTGCTGGCATTTGCCCGCAGCGGCAGCTTCGAGATCGAAGTCGAGGGCTGGCTGGGCAAGGAAGGCCAGGAAGCGCCAACCGGGCCGGAAATGGCCAAACTGCCGGCGTCCAAGGTGGTGTGTGTGTATGGCGTGGAAGAAACCGACGAGAGCGGTTGCACCGACAAGACTGCGGTGGGTGAACGCCTGAAGCTGCCAGGGGGGCATCACTTTGACGAAAACTACCCGGCACTGGCCAAGCGCCTGATCGGTGAGATCGAGACGCGCCAGGGCAAGTCGAGTGTGGCTGAGCAGAACTGATAAGGCTTGCGGCCCATTCGCGGGTAAACCCGCTCCCACAGGTACAGCGCAAGCTTTGAAAGCTATGCGCTCCCTGTGGGAGCGGGTACTGCCTTGAAATCTGTGTTGCCCTTCAGATCTCGACCTGGGTCCCCAGCTCGATCACCCGGTTCAGCGGCAGGTTGAAGAAGCGCAAGTTGCCGTTGGCATTCTTCAGCAGGAACGCGAACAGGTTGCCCCGCCAGCGCGACATCCCCTCCAGCCGTGAGGCGATCACGGTCTCGCGGCTGAGGAAGAAGGTGGTGCGCATCGGGCTGAAGTCCAGGTCTTCCAGGTGGCACAGCTTCAACGCCGCCGGCACGTCCGGTTCGTCCATGAAGCCGAAGTGCAGCAACACGCGGAAGAACCCATCGCCATAAGCCTCCACTTCAAAGCGCTCCTGTTCCGGCACGCGTGGCCGGTCCTCGCTGACCACCGTCAACAGCACCACCTGGCTGTGCAGCACCTGGTTATGCAGCATGTTGTGCAACAGCGCATGGGGCACCGCATCGGAGCGTGCCGTGAGGAACACCGCCGTGCCTTCGACCCGGTGCGGAGGCTGAATGCGGATACTGCTGATGAACAGCTGCAGCGGCAGCGCGCCTTCGTCGATGCGCTCCATCAGGATCTGCTTGCCGCGCTTCCAGGTGCTCATCAACAGGAACAGCACAGCGCCGGCCAGGACCGGGAAGGCCCCGCCCTGGATGATCTTCGGCACGTTGGCGGCAAAGAACAGCCCATCCACCAACAGGAAACCCATCAGGATCGGCACCGCCAGCACCGGCGGCCACTTCCATAGCAGCAGCATCACCGCCGCAACCAGGATGGTGGTCATCAGCATGGTACCAGTCACAGCCACGCCGTATGCCGCCGCCAGGGCACCGGATGACTCGAAACCGAGCACCAGCAGTACCACGCCGACCATCAGTGTCCAGTTGATCGCACCGATATAGATCTGCCCTTGTTCATCGCTGGAAGTGTGCTGGATCTGCATGCGTGGGATGTAGCCCAGCTGGATGGCCTGGCGGGTCAGGGAGAACGCCCCCGAGATTACCGCCTGCGAAGCGATCACCGTGGCCATGGTAGCCAGGCCGACCATCGGCAGCAGTGCCCAGCCCGGCGCCAGCAGGTAGAACGGGTTACGTGCTGCATCCGGCTCCTGCAGCAGCAACGCGCCTTGGCCAAAGTAGTTGAGCACCAGCGCCGGCAGCACCAGGGCAAACCAGGCCCGAGCGATCGGCTTGCGGCCAAAGTGGCCCATGTCGGCGTACAGCGCCTCGGCACCGGTCAGCGCCAGGACCACCGCGCCTAGAATGGCAACGCCCATGCCGGGGTGAACCACGAAGAAGTTGACCGCCCAGGCCGGGTTGAAAGCCTTGAGCACTTCCGGGCTCTGCGATATGCCGTACACGCCCAGCGAGCCCAGCGCCAGGAACCAGGTGACCATGATCGGGCCGAACAGCTTGCCGATCTTCTCGGTGCCGTGCTTCTGCACCAGGAACAGCGCCACCAGGATCACCAGCGAAATCGGTACAACCCAGTGATCGATACCATCAAACGCCAGGCCCATGCCTTCCACCGCCGACAGCACCGACACCGCCGGCGTGATCATGCTGTCGCCATAGAACAGCGAAGCGCCGATCAACCCGCACACCACCATCAACGTACGCAACCTCGGGTAGGCCGACGTGGCCCGCCGCGCCAGCGCGGTCAGCGCCATGGTGCCGCCCTCGCCCTGGTTGTCGGCGCGCAGGATGAACATCACGTACTTGAACGACACTACCCATAGCAGCGACCACAGGATCAGCGACAGGATCCCCAGCACGCCGTCATGGTTGACCGGCACTCCGTACCCGCCGCTGAAGACCTCCTTGAGGGTATACAACGGGCTGGTGCCGATATCGCCATAAACCACCCCGACCGCCGCCACGAGCAGGCTCAACGACCGCGTCGCACCCTGCTTCCCCTCGTGCCCGCCCTCGGCGTGACTGCTTGCCTGAACCATCGACCACTCCCGCAGACGGCCTTGCAAGGCCAGTAGAATTCCCGATGCGCCAGGTGATACTGATACTCCCGGCGCAATGGCGCGAAGCATAGCGCAGCGTTCGTCGCATTTCTGCTGGTCAAGCGACCCTGCGCTCGCTAGAATTGCGCACTTTTTGATCAGAGGCGCCAAAAGCGCCCGTCAAGATCGCCCCCGATTCCGGCCGGGCGACCTGCATTCAATACCGAGGTTAGTCATGTCCACCACGCCCGCCACCCCCAAGGTAGGTTTCGTAAGCCTGGGTTGCCCAAAAGCCCTGGTCGATTCCGAGCGCATCCTGACCCAGTTGCGCATGGAAGGCTATGAAGTCGTGCCCACCTACGAGGACGCCGACGTAGTGGTGGTCAACACCTGCGGCTTCATCGACAGCGCCAAGGCCGAGTCGTTGGAAGTGATCGGCGAAGCGATCAAGGAAAACGGCAAGGTCATCGTCACCGGCTGCATGGGTGTCGAGGAAGGCAGCATCCGCGACGTACACCCGAGCGTGCTGTCGGTCACCGGCCCGCAGCAGTACGAGCAGGTGGTCAACGCCGTGCACGAAGTGGTGCCACCACGCCAGGACCACAACCCGCTGATCGACCTGGTGCCGCCGCAGGGCGTCAAGCTGACCCCGCGCCATTATGCGTACCTGAAGATTTCCGAAGGCTGCAACCACAGCTGCAGTTTCTGCATCATCCCGTCGATGCGCGGCAAACTGGTCAGCCGCCCGGTCGGCGAAGTGCTGAGCGAGGCCGAGCGCCTGGTCAAGGCCGGGGTCAAGGAGATCCTGGTGATTTCCCAGGACACCAGCGCCTACGGCGTCGACGTCAAGTACAAGACCGACTTCTGGAACGGCCGCCCGGTCAAGACCCGCATGCTCGAGCTGTGCGAAGCCCTGAGCAGCCTGGGTGCCTGGGTACGTCTGCACTACGTGTACCCGTACCCGAACGTCGACGACGTGATCCCGCTGATGGCCGCCGGCAAGATCCTGCCGTACCTGGATATCCCGTTCCAGCACGCCAGCCCGAAAGTGCTCAAGGCCATGAAGCGCCCGGCCTTCGAAGACCGCACCCTGGCACGTATCAAGAACTGGCGCGAGCAGTGCCCGGAGCTGGTGATTCGCTCCACCTTCATCGTCGGCTTCCCGGGCGAGACCGAGGAAGACTTCCAGTACCTGCTGGACTGGTTGACCGAAGCCCAGCTGGACCGCGTGGGCTGCTTCCAGTACTCGCCGGTAGAAGGCGCCCCGGCCAACGACCTGGGCCTGGAAGAAGTGCCGGACGACGTCAAGCAGGACCGCTGGGACCGCTTCATGGCCCACCAGCAGGCCATCAGCGCCGCCCGCCTGCAACTGCGCATCGGCAAGGAAATCGACGTGCTGATCGATGAAGTGGAAGAGCAAGGTTCGGTTGGCCGCAGCTTCTTCGATGCCCCGGAAATCGACGGCAGCGTGTTCATCGATGGCGACCACGGCTTCAAGCCGGGTGACAAGGTACGTTGCCGCGTGGTGGATGCCGACGAATACGACATGTGGGCTGAACCCATCTAACGCAGCAGCAAACTGAAAAGCCCCTGCCCCGCCATTCCCCACAAGGAACTCCCGGGCCAGGGGCTTTTTCGTCAGAACGCGTGAAAAAGCATCAGGCCGCCCTCTGCATCCGGGCTGGCATCCGAGAAGCCTTTGACTGCATAGAGTTGCACTTTCCACTGCTGGTTGAGCTTGTGTGTCAGGAACAGGGTAAGTTCCTTGATCTGCGCGCCCGTCGAGACGACTTTCTGCCGCCAGTCGTAGGAGGCACCCGCCGAAGTGCCTGCAGCCACGGGCATGGCGAAGCCGAGACTGGCAAATATCGGGTCGTCGAAATCACTGTCGGGCGGGTCGCCGAACTTCTTCCAGCCCAAGGTCGCGAAACCGGTCACCGGGCCAAAGGCCTTGGCGATATCGACCTGGCCGGTGTAGTCGTATTCACCGGTGCCCAGGCACTGGTCTTCATCGGCAGTGGGGAATTTGACCTTGCCGATCAGGTCCAGCATCAGGCCACCGTCACTGCCGTCGAGCAGGGCGTAACCGGCGCTGGCAACCGTGTCTCCCAGCCCGCTTTCCACATCCCGGCAGCCACCGGGCAAGGGGTCACCATTCGGGCCCACTTCAGGGTTGGTGATGCGCAGCCAGGGCACAGTGACCTTGTAGGTCATTGGGCCGGTTTCATACTTACCGACCACGGGGACGTACCAGATTTCCGAGGTTGTACCCGTGCCATAGTCGCCACTTGAATAGTCCATGCCTATGGCGGCGCTGAAGGTATCGCCCAGGACCGACGCGCTGGCGCATGACAGCAAGCAGGCGAAAAGAGGGAGCGTGGGTCTCATCTGCACCTCGGTATCCCGGACGGGAAGGGTGATCGCACTTACCCAGCCTAGTTGCCTAATGCCCGGATCGCTCTGGATGCTCCACTTTTTCGGCTTTCTCTACTGTCTCGGGTCTTTCGACCTTTTCGACCTTCTCTACTTTCTCTACTTTCTCGACCTTCTCGACCTTCTCGACCTTCTCGACCTTCTCGACTTTCTCAGGCTTTTCGATCTTCTCGACCTTCTCGACTTTCTCAGGCTTTTCGATCTTCTCGGCTTTCTCGATCTTCTCTACTTTTTCTACCTTCTCTACCTTTTCAACCTTCTCTGCTTTTTCAATTTTTTCCACCTTTTCGAGCTCGACCTTCTCTACCCGGTCAGAGCTTCCGCTATTGCTGCTCTCGGGTCGCTCCATGGTGTCGACATGTTCCGACTTTCCGGACTTGTCCACGCGTTCAGTACCGTCCCGACCACTGGAATCGTCAACACCGCCGTGCCCGCTGTGGTCATCACTGCTTTCAATGCGATCACTGGTCGCATCGCGTCCGCCATGCCCGCTATTGCTGGAACCTTCAGCGTCACGGGTGCCGTGCCCGCTGCCACGCCCCGAATGCCCTCTGTCCGGGTTGTCGGCACGGCCGTCATCGAACTCCACGCGGGTTGCCCGCAGCTCGTGCTTGCCATTGAACACCCCGCTCACCCGCACACGTTGATCGAGCGCCAATGCCGCGGGCTGCTTGCCGACGATCACGGTACCCTGCCCCAGCGTCACCTTGATGCCTGCCACCACCAGTTGTTGAGCGTGGCTGCGCTGTACCAGCCCCTCGATCACCGCCGTCTGCACACGGCCAGCAAAAGGCAGGCTCGGGTCTGGGCGGGTTTGCGCCACTTCCAGCTGGCGTCCGGTCCACTGCCCACGTACCAGCACTTCCCTCGCAGGTGCCACACGGGTTCCCAGCTTCAGCCCCTGGAGGCTGCCAGCACGGTCTACCGCACCGATGGCACTGGCCTCCCTGAGCCCCGGCGCCCGCTCGATACGGCTGGCTACCACTTCACCCTTGGCATCGCGCAGGCCACTGACCCTGACCGGCTCGCCCGGGCGCAACCCTTCAGCCACCCGCGCCCCTGCAGCAAGCCGCACGGGTTGGCCCATGACCCGCAGGGGGGCCGATGCATTGGGCAGTGCCGTCAGCGGCCCTTCGTAAACGTTGAGGATCGAGATGCGCCCTGCTTGCAGGCCGCGTTTGCCGGCAAATGCCTCAACCGCGACAACCTGGCCGATTGCCAGGTGAGCGCTACTGGCAGGCGCACCGTTTTCACTCACCGGTACGTCCTTGCCAAAGTGCACTTCCAGGCCATTGACGCAAATCGAGGCGAACCCGGTGATGGTGCCGACGATGCCCGTGCCACCGGTACCGCCCGGGCGCAGGATCGGTGCGCCGGTACCGCCTGCCCCGCCGTGATCGATGAAGGTGCCGTCCACACCGTCGGCCACCGCACCGGTCCCACCCGTGCCGCCGGGACGCTGCGGCAGCGGCGCACCGGTGCCACCCACTCCGCCGTTTTCGCTGCGTACACCGGTACCACCGACACCGCCCGTCCTGGCCCCGGTACCACCAATACCGCCGGGAAACTGCAAGCCCGCCGCCCCCGCCATACCCACTTCGTCACGGCTGACACATACCGGTGCTGCGGCCACCTCGGCAGGCGCCACCAGGTTCAGCCCGAAACCCAGGACCAGTGTGACCACACTGAGGCAGCGCGCGAGGGAAGTCATGGGTCGGGTGTCTTCGACAAATCGGGGTCGGTAGTTTCAGTGTAGAAATAAAGCCCTACCGTGATACGGTGACGTTGCTCGGCGCTGGGCACATCGGCATCTTCCAGGTCTGATGCAAGCCGGCTGAAGGCAAGCAGCATCTGCATACCGTCCTTGTCCACCGCTGCACGCAAATGGTCGACGCTGGCCGAGCTCAAGGCGTCGTAGTGCACACTGCGTTCAAAGAACGGCTGGCCGTCCCCACTCAGGTTGTGCACTGCTGCGCAGGCATGGTCATGCAGGTTGTGCCCAAAGTACGCGGCCTTTTCGTCGAAGCCCTTCTGCGGCACGAATGCCTGGGCTTCCAGGTGGACACAGTCCTGGTCGTCGAGCCGGACGATACCCAGGCGCAACCACTCATCCAGCACCACCCGCCCGCGGATGTCGGTGCTGATCTTCGCCACCAGCGCATCGAAGGAACGATCGCCGCCAACGCTCGCCAGACGCGGCAACGGCAGCGCCTGGCCAGGCTCCGAGCAGAACGGCTTGCCAGTGGTCCACATATTGACCAACTGTGCACCTAATGTAATGTTTTCCGGCAGCGCGGCGAGCGACGCCCCCCCCTCGCTACGCAAACGCCGGACATCCTTGCGATGCACGCCCGTGAGCAGGCTGATGCGGCTGTCGGTCGGCACTGTACCGTCCAGGCGAAACTCGCGATGCGCTACATCGACGAACACTTCCTTGAGCAGGTCGGCGAACATCGTGTAGGTGACCCCTTTGCGCAGCATCAGGCGCACCAGAGGACGCATGACACGCCGCAGTGCGCTTAACATCGAAGGGGGGATGGTAGGCGATTGCATTGAGCGCATTCCTTGACAGATGAACCCAGTATACGACGCGGGAAAAGATCCCACACCAACTGTGACCATATCCCTGACGAGATGAGGGATAGTCGTCGGCGCTCATTGCATTCGCGTTGAGTGGGGCTGCCGTGTATCCGAACCTGGCCTCATACAGGCCCGCCCCGTGGGCGCTGCATGAGACCGTTCAGAGCCAGTCAGCTCCTGCTGTTGTCATCACCCGGTTCGCCACCCAGATGGTCGCCACGATCATCACCAGGTTCACCACCAACGTGATTGCCGTGGTCATCGCCAGGCTCACCGCCAACATGATTGCCATGATCGTCCCCGGGCTCACCGCCAACGTGATTGCCATGATCGTCACCGGGCTCACCGCCAACGTGATTGCCGTGATCGTCCCCAGGCTCACCGCCAACGTGATTGCCATGATCGTCACCCGCTTCAGCGTGGTTGCCGCTGCGCCCAGAGTTCGAGGAGCCGTCATGGCCGCGCCCACTGTTGCCGGCATGGCCATCTCCATCCCCACCAGCGCCGTGGCCGCCGCCCTCACCGCCATGGCCGCCACCACCACCGCCGTGACCACCACCGCCACCACCGTGGCCACCACCGCCACCGCCACCGCCATGGCCTCCACCGCCACCACCGTGGCCACCGCCGCCACCACCATGGCCTCCACCGCCGCCACCGTGACCACCGCCGCCGCCATGGCCACCACCACCCCCACCATGGCCACCGCCGCCACCTCCGTGACCGCCTCCACCACCACCATCCTTGGCGTAGGCGCTGGAGCCATTGGAAATCGAGTCAGGGACCAGAACGATGGAAGTCGACAGCACGCCAGCAACGGCAGCCGCCAATATCGCTTTTTTGAACAGCACATGGATTTGCATATTTCGTCTCCAGGTCGTCGCCGTGAGAAACGCCAAATCAAGCCGGGAATCCTGTGTCAGGTTCTTGCTTTTCATTATGTGGGAATTTTTCCCACAGAAAATTAATAGACCGCCAAACCCCGAGATTCAAGCAGCGCACGGAGAAGCCGACCGGTGGTTGGCCTGCTATGTTTGCCTTATCGTCATGGAGGAACACCGGCATGCATTCGGTACTGACGCTGCAAACCCCGCGCTTGAGTGACTACGGCGAACTGGTACAGGTGTGGGAGGACTCTGTACGCGCCACCCACGACTTCCTGCCGGATTGCTACATCGTCTTGCTGCGCGACCAGGTGCTGCGTCGCTACCTCGATGCAGTGATGCTGATCTGCTGCAAGGACCGCCAGCGCATCTGCGGCTTCGCCGGGGTCGCCAACGGGCGCATGGACATGCTGTTCGTCGCACCGGAGTACCGTGGCAAAGGGGTTGGCAAGCGCCTGCTGCACTATGCGATCGACGAACTGAATGCCGAGCGCCTGGACGTCAATGAACAGAACCCGCAAGCCTTGGGCTTCTACCTGCATGAGGGCTTCGAGGTGATCGGCCGTTCGGAAACCGACGGCCTGGGGCAACCCTACCCGCTGCTGCACATGCGCCTGCGCAAAACGGCGTAAATGACACAGATTCCCAGCCCCTCTGCCGCGCGGGCAGGTACAATGCAGGTCTTTCCCTGCCTTTGCGAATTGCCCTCATGTCCGAACCCGTCCGCCTGTCCAAACGCCTTATCGAGCAGCTTGGCTGCTCCCGCCGCGAGGCCGAGCTGTATATCGAGGGCGGCTGGGTCACGGTCGATGGCGTGGTGGTCGAGCAACCGCAGTTCAAGGTCGAGCAGCAGCGCGTCGAACTGCTGCCGGGTGCCCGTGCCGAAACGCTGGAACCGGTAACCCTGCTGCTGAACCAGCCGGCCAGCGTGGACAGCGAGACCGCCCGCGCCAGCATGAACATGAGCAACCTCAGCGAAGCCCACCGCGAAGGCGTGCGCGCACTGCACGGGCATTTTGCCCGGCAGGCCTGCGTGGCGCCGCTGGAGCGCGGTGCCAGCGGCCTGCAGGTATTCACCCAGGACTGGCGGGTAACCCGCAAGATCGACGCCGACCTGCGCCGCCTGGAACAGGAATTCATCGTTGAAGTGCGCGGCGAGACCACGCCCCAGGCGCTGGAACGCCTGGCGCGCGGTGCCACCCGCAATGACCGCGAGCTGCCTAAAGCCAAGGCCAGCTGGCAGAACGAAACCCACCTGCGCATGGCCCTGAAAAACCCGCAGCCAGGGCAGATCGCCGAGCTGTGCGCCTACCTGCGCCTGGAGCTGGTAGGCATGCGCCGCATTCGCCTGGGTGGCGTATCGATGGGCAAGTTGCCCCTGGGCCAGTGGCGCTACCTGGCCACTACCGAACGTTTCTAAGCAATACGCCGCGCCACAGGTGCGGCACCTGAACAGGATTCTGCAACAATGAACCACAACGACGTCCTGCGCAGCCTGCGCTACATGCTCAAGGTGAATGACGCCAAGATGGCCGAAATCATCGGGCTATCCGGCCTCGACGTGCATCCCCTGGTGCTGGCCACCTACCTGAAGAAGGAAGACGAGGAAGGCTTCGTGCGCTGCCCGGAACGGGTCATGGCGCACTTTCTCGACGGCCTGGTGATCCACCGCCGCGGCAAGGATGACAGCCGCCCGCCGCAGCCGATCGAGCTGCCGGTGACCAACAACCTCATCCTCAAGAAGCTGCGGGTGGCCTTCGAGCTCAAGGAAGACGACCTGCATGCGATCCTCAAGTCGGTCAACTTCCCGGTCAGCAAGCCCGAACTCAGCGCACTGTTCCGCAAGGCCGGCCATGACAACTACCGCCCGTGCGGCGACCAGTTGCTGCGCAACTTCCTCAAGGGCCTGACCCTGCGCGTGCGCGGCTGATTGGCCATGCAGCATTCGGTTACCCCGGTCGGCATCATCCGCTCCTGTTTCAAGGAGAAGTTCGCCATCCCGCGCCAGCCGCAACTGGCGCCCGCCGCACGCGGCGTGCTCGAGCTGCTGCCGCCGTTCGACCAGGGCGATGCGGTCGAGGGGCTGGAACAGGTCAGCCATGTCTGGCTGCTGTTCCTGTTCCACCAGGCACTGGAAGACAAACCCCGCCTGAAGGTGCGGCCACCACGCCTGGGTGGCAACAAGAGCATGGGTGTGTTCGCCACCCGCGCCACCCACCGGCCCAATGGTATCGGCCAGTCGGTGGTGCGCCTGGAAGGCGTGGAGCCAGGGCGCCTGCTGCTGTCTGGTATCGACCTGCTCGACGGTACGCCGGTGCTGGATATCAAACCGTATGTGCCTTACGCCGATAGCATCGCTGGCGCCAACAACCAGATGGCCAGCCAAGCGCCTGCCGCGATCGCCGTGCAGTGGGGCGACAACGCCCTGCCCCAGGCCCGCGAACATGCACTGCGCCTGGGTGAACCGCTGGTGGAGCTGATCGAGCAATGCCTGGCGCAGGACCCACGGCCGGCCTACCAGGTGCCGCCGGCCGAGCGGGTGTATGGGGTGAAGTTCTGGGATGTGCAGGTGCGCTGGCACTACCCGCAACCGGACGTGATCCGGGTGCTGGAGGTGGTGCTGGCCTGAAGGCTGTGCGCAGGCCTTGTGGGAGCGGCCTTGTGTCGCGAAAGGGCTGCGCAGCAGCCCCGGCAATCTTGCAGGATGGCTGATATCCCGGGGCCGCTGCGCGCCCCTTTCGCGACACAAGGCCGCTCCCACAAGGAACCGTGCGCCGCACAGACATGAAAAAGGCGACCCTGAGGTCGCCTTTTTCTTTTCACCATCCCGCGATCAGCGAGCCGGGCCTTCAGCCACGCCCAGGTCGTCGGTCGGACGGGTATCGACCAGCGGCGCACCACCGGAGGCCAGCTCCGATGCCAGCTTGTCGTTGTCCATTTCCTTCACCCACTTGGCCACGACCACGGTGGCAACGGCGTTGCCAACCAGGTTGGTCAGCGCGCGGGCTTCGGACATGAAGCGGTCGATGCCGAGGATCAGCGCCAGGCCGGCAACCGGCAGGTGGCCAACGGCCGACAGGGTGGCGGCCAGGACGATGAAGCCCGAACCGGTAACACCGGCAGCACCTTTGGAAGCCACCAACAGCACCAGCAGCAAGGTGATCTGGTGAGTGATGTCCATGGTGGTGTCAGTGGCCTGGGCGATGAACACCGCTGCCATGGTCAGGTAGATCGAGGTGCCATCGAGGTTGAACGAGTAACCGGTCGGGATCACCAGGCCAACCACCGACTTCTTCGCACCCAGGCGCTCCATCTTGGCCAGCATGCGTGGCAGGGCCGACTCCGAGGAGGAAGTGCCCAGCACGATCAGCAGTTCTTCACGGATATAGCGGATCAGCTTGAGGACACTGAAGCCGTGGGCGCGGCAGATACCGCCCAGCACCACCAGCACGAACAGCAGGCAGGTGATGTAGAAGCAGGCCATCAGGTAGCCCAGTTGCACCAGCGAGCCAACGCCGTACTGGCCGATGGTGAAGGCCATTGCACCGAAGGCACCGACCGGGGCCAGTTTCATGATCATGTTGATGATGTTGAACATGACATGGGCGAAGCGGTCGATCATGTCCAACACCGGCTTGCCATAGCTGCCCAGGCGGTGCAGGGCGAAGCCGAACAGCACGGAGAACATCAGCACTTGCAGGATGTCGCCGTTGGCGAAGGCGCCGACCACGGTGTTCGGGATGACGTTAAGCAGGAAGCCGACAGTGGTCTGCTGCGCGCCGGCGGCGGCGTAGGCAGCCACGCTGCTGGCGTTCAAGGTGCTGACATCGATGTGCATGCCAGCGCCCGGCTTGACCACGTTGACAACGACGAGGCCGATGATCAGGGCGACCGTGGAGACGATTTCGAAGTACAGCAGCGCGTAGCCGCCGGTCTTGCCGACCGACTTCATGCTCTGCATGCCGGCGATGCCGCTGACCACGGTGCAGAAGATGATCGGGGCGATGACCATCTTGATCAGTTTGACGAAGCCGTCTCCCAAGGGTTTGAGGGCGACGCCCGTCTCCGGATAGTAGTGGCCGAGCAGGATACCGATGGTGATGGCGACCAACACCTGGACATACAGGGATTTGTACAGCGGCTGACGTGTCGTCATGGCTAATTTTCCTCAAGTGTGCCGGTTCACCCTTCCCAGGGCGATGGGGCACCTGAATCGCTAACCCTCCTGCACCCGGAGGGATTTGTCGTTGTGTTCGAGCTGCCTGGGCAGGCCTCTGCGAGGATCAATAGCAAGGGTGGTGCCAAAATGCCCACGAAGGGTGCAAGTGCCGTATTTGCGAGGGATAAACGCCCAACGACGGGGCGAATTGCCTGAGGAAGGCTGGCGGATTTCCGCCCGGTGGCGGGATTTGTACAGGGGCATTGGCGGGAATCCGCCCATTGTGGTTTGCCTGTGCCGGCCTCTTCGCGGGTAAACCCGCTCCCACAGGAACCGCACAGGGCTCGAGTGCAGTGCACCCCTGTGGGAGCGGGTTTACCCGCGAAGAGGCCGGCCAAGCCAGCAAATCACTCGAGGTTGAAGGTGATCCTGAACGCCGCGCCCCCCAGAGGAGAATCCCCCAGGCTCAGCTCGGCGTCATAGCTGTCGACGATATCCTTGACCACCGCCAGCCCGATCCCCTGCCCCGGGTGCTGACTGTCCAGCCGCTCCCCACGCTCCAGAATCCGCTCGCGCTGGTGCGCCGGCACCCCCGGCCCGTCGTCCTCGATGCACAAGGTCAACCGCCCAGGCGCCTGCTCCAGGCTCACGCGCACCTGGCCCAGGCTCAGGCGGTAGGCGTTCTCCAGCAGGTTGCCCAGCAGCTCCAGCAACGCGCCCTGCTCCATCGGCACCTGCGCCGCATCGGGCAGTTGCAGGGTCACGTCCACCCGCTTGTCCCGGTACACCTTGGCCAAGGTGCTGCACAGGCTTTCGAGCAACGGCCGCAGCAACACGCTGTGACGTACCAGGCCGCTCTTGCGCAGGCTGGCGCGTTGCAACTGGTAGTCGATCTGCTGGCTCATGCGCTCGATCTGGCTCTGCAGCACGCGCGCCTGCTCGCGCTCGCCGCTACGCTGCTGCAGGCTTTCGCCCACCCCTTGCAACACCGCCAGCGGCGTCTTCAGGCTGTGCGCCAGGTCATCGAGCGAATCACGGTAGCGCTGACGCTGCTCGCGCTCGCTGCGCAACAGGCGGTTCAGCGAGCCGGTCAGGCGCAGCAGCTCCCGTGGGTGTTCGCCGCTCAGGCCATCCCGCACTCCCGACTCCACATCGTCCAGCTCGCGGCTGAGCCGGCGCAACGACCGCAAGCCCCAGGTCAAACCGGCCCACAGCAGCACCAGCAGCGCCAGCAAGGCCGCGCCAAAGCCCAGGTAGAGCTTTTCGCGCAGGCCATCAAGGGTGTGCTGGTACTCGCGCACAGGTTGCAAGGCAACGATGCTGTAGGCGGCGCTCTGGCCACCCAGCAGCTTGATCTCGACGTCGTACACAAAGAACTCTTCGCCGTCGGCCTGGTGAATGCGGGCGAATTCGTTGCCGCGGCCGTCGTAGCGCGGGCGGTAGTTGATGTTTTGCGCGGCGGTTGCCCGCGACTGCCAGACCAGCTTGCCGTCGCGGTCGAAGATATAGCCGAGCAGGCCGGTGTACGGCAGGTTGTAGCGCTCGTCCGGCAGCAGCGTCGGCATCTGCAGTTGGCCGTGTTCGATACGCGCTGCGGAAATCAGCGTGGTCACATCCGAGGCCAGGCGTTGTTCGATCGACTCCTGCAGGGCCAGGCTGAAGGCCTTCTGCAAGGCCGGCAGCAACGCCAGCATGAACAGCAGCGCCAGCACCGCGGCCGCCAGCATCAGGCGCACCCGCAGCGAACGGATCATCGGCAGCGCTCGGTGAACAGGTAGCCCAGGCCACGCACGGTGTCGATCGGTTTGAAGCCGTGCTCGCCCTCGAGCTTGCGCCGCAAGCGGCCGACCAGCACTTCGATGACATTGGGGTCGCGTTCCTCGTCACCTGGGTACAGCTGCTCCATCAGGCGGTCCTTGGCCACCACCTGCTGGTGATGGCGCATGAGGTATTCGAGGATGCGGTATTCGTAGGCGGTCAGGGCCAGGGGCTGCTCGTCCAGCGTCGCCTGCTTGCGGTTGAGGTCGAGCACCAGCGGGCCGGCGGCAATGGTCGACTGGGTGAAGCCGCTGGAGCGGCGCAGCAGGGCGTTCAGGCGTGCCTCGAGCTCTTCGAACTGGAACGGCTTGACCAGGTAGTCGTCGGCACCGGCGGCCAGGCCCTCGACCTTGTCCTGCCAGTTGCCGCGGGCGGTGAGGATGAGAATGGGGAAGGTCTTGTCCTGGCTGCGCAGGCGCGTAATCAGTTCCAGCCCGCTGATGCCGGGCAGGCCCAGGTCGATGATGGCCAGGTCGAAGTGGTATTGCCCGGCCTGGTACAGCGCCTCCTCGGCATCGGCGACCGCCTCGACCACATGGCCGCCTTCGCCCAGGCGGGTGTAGAGGTGATGGCGAAGCAGGGCTTCGTCCTCGACCACCAGCAGTTTCATGTGCAGCTCCTTGATATGTATTGCCTGTACCGGCCCTTTCGCGGGTAAACCCGCTCCCACAGGTACTGCACAGGTTTGAAGAACTGCGCGATCCCTGTGGGAGCGGGTTTACCCGCGAAGAGGCCGGTACAGGATAACCCGGCTCGCCCGTCAGAACTTGTAGCTTGCAGCCAGGTAGGTCTGCGCGCTGCTGGTCAGGCGCAGGGTGCCGTCCTTCGGCCCGCCGTGCGCACCCACTTCGGTAGCAGCATTGGTACGCAGGTAACGGTAGCCCAGTTCCACAGAAGCCTTGTCGGTGATGTCCTGGATCACGCCGGCCTGCAGGCCATAGGCGTAACCGTAGTCGGTATCCCGGCTGGCCCCCGGCGAGTCCTGGGTCAGCTTGGTCACGCCCAGGCTGCCGCCGCCGAACAGCTTGGTGGTATCGCCCACCGGCAGGAACAGGTCGTAGCTGCCCAGCAGGTTTTCCTGGCGCAGCTTCAGGCCGCTGTGGTCGCCCGAGACATTGTCGTAAGTCATGTAGTAGCGGCCCTGGTCATTGATCTTGCCCACTCGCACGCCCCAGGTGTCGTCCTTGCCAATGATGCCGTCGGCGTTGAGGTGGTCGGTGTTGCGCTGCAGCAGGCCGGACTTGCGAACCTTGTCGCTGGTCTGGCCGTAGGTCAGGCTGGCGAAGTTGTCGTCAGCGGCCTGTGCGGTGGTGATGCCAGCGGCGCAGACGGCCATGGCGGCAAGCAGGGTGTTGAAGGTTTTCATGGCTGGATACTCCAGTTGAGTGCGCTGTTTCGGTCTGGAAGCTAGAGTAAGCAGGGCACCCTGAACCGCGACTGAACCCTGGCTGAACCCCGGCTGAACGAACCGTTTGAAGAACAAGGAGTAGTGACCATGCGCGCCCTGCTGGCCTTGACCCTGATGTGCAGCGCCGCCCTCGCCCAAGCGGCGGTACAAACCCGCGAGATCCCCTACCAGGACGCCGACGGCAATCGCCTGGTCGGCTACTACGCCTATGACGACGCCATCGAAGGCAAGCGCCCCGGCATTGTCGTGGTGCATGAATGGTGGGGGCTGAACGACTATGCCAAGCGCCGCGCCCGCGACCTGGCAGCACTGGGCTACAACGCCCTGGCCATCGACATGTATGGCGACGGCAAGCAAACCGAGCACCCTGCCGACGCCATGGCATTCATGACAGCAGCGATGAAAGACCCCAAGGCCGCGGAGCGGCGCTTCGATGCCGGTCTGGAGCTGCTCAAGCTGCAGCCCAATACCAACAAGCACCAGTTGGGGGCAGTGGGTTACTGCTTTGGCGGCAAGGTGGCGCTGGATGCCGCGCGGCGAGGGGAAAAGCTCGATGGCGTGGTGAGCTTCCACGCCCCGCTGGGTACGCAGACACCGGCCAGGCCGGGCGTGGTGCGGGCCGATATCCTGGTGGAGCATGGTGCGGCGGACACGCTGGTGACCGAGCAGCAGGTGGAAGCGTTCAAGGCGGAGATGGATGCAGCCAAGGTCAACTACCAGTTCGTCAGTATTCCCGGGGCCAAGCACGGGTTCAGCAACCCGGATTCGGACCGCATGGGGCACGGCGAACATGGTGGGCCGGATATTGCCTACAACAAGGCGGCGGACGAGAGCTCCTGGGCGGATATGCAGGCGTTCTTCAAGAAGGTGTTCAAGTAAGGATTGCCGGGGCCGATGTGGGAGCGGCCTTGCGTCGCGAAAGGGGCGCGAAGCGGCCCCAGGATCTCAGCCGTTCTGCAAGATAGCCGGGGGCGCTGCGCGCCCCTTTCGCGACGCAAGGCCGCTCCCACAAGGATGCATTGCCACGCTGGCTCCCTCAGTGCCCGTACAGCTGGCACAATACCCCCATGAACACACTCCCCGCCTGCTGCGCCCCGCTCCAGCACCACTGGCCCCTGCCCCGCCCCCTACCCGGCGCGGTGCTGGTCAGTTGTGCCTTCGACCCCGCCCATCTGGCACCCGACGACTTTCAGCGCGCCGGCGTCGTGCCAGGCGCCAGCCTGCAGCGCTCGGTGGCCAAGCGCCAGGCCGAGTACCTGGCCGGCCGGGTATGTGCCCGCGCCGCGCTGCAGCGCCTGGACGGCCGTGACTACGTGCCCGGCACCCACGAGGACCGCTCACCCATCTGGCCCGCCGGCATCCACGGCTCGATCACCCACGGTAAAGGCTGGGCTGCCGCCGTGGTTGCTGCCGAGGCCAGTTGCCGGGGCCTGGGCCTGGATCAGGAAGCGTTACTGGATGACCAGCGTGCCGAGCGGCTGATGGGCGAAATCCTCACCCCGCCCGAGCTCGAACGCCTCGACCGCAGCCAGCTCGGCCTTGCCGTCACCCTGACCTTCTCGCTGAAGGAAAGCCTGTTCAAGACGCTCTACCCGCTGACCCGCCAGCGCTTCTACTTCGAGCACGCCGAAGTGCTGGACTGGTCCGCCGACGGCCTGGCCCGCCTGCGCCTGCTCACCAACCTGTCGCCGCAGTGGCGGCATGGCGCCGAGCTGCAGGGCCAGTTCTGCCTGCAGGACGGCCATCTGCTCAGCCTGGTCAGCGTCTGACCTCACAGCGGTGCCTGCTGCCGTGGCCAGTTCAGGCTGAAGCAGGCGCCACCCAGCGCGGCGCTGCGCCCCACTGTGGCTCGGCCCGCGTGCCAGTAGATGATCCGCCGCACGATCGACAAGCCCAGGCCATGCCCGCCCGAAGCGCGGGTACGGCTGTCGTCGAGGCGGGTGAACGGTGTGAAGATACGGTCCCAGACGCCCTCGGGGATCCCCGGGCCGTCATCCTCCACATCGATGCGGCAGCGTTGCTGCCCCAACTGGTAGCTCAGGCGCACCTCGGCCTCGGCGTGGCGCATGGCGTTGCCCACCAGGTTCTGCAGCGCCCGGTGCAGGTAGCGCGGTTCGGCTTCGACCCAGGCGCCTCCGCCATCGGCACCCTGGCACTCACCGCGCACCACCCTTACCTCGGCACGCAACGGCGCGAGTTCTTCGATCACCCGGTCGAGCAAGGCATCCAGGTCTACCCGCTCGAACTTCAGCGCCGGTGCGCCCTGCTCCAGGCGGGCGTAGGTGAGCATCTCGTCGACCAACTTGTCGAGGTCCTGGATATCGCCGTCCATGCCCGCCAGGTGCTTGGCCCGGGCCTGCTCGGTGGTGGCACTTTCGATCATCTCCAGGCCAAAGCGCAGACGTGCCACTGGCGTGCGCAGCTCGTGGGAAACTGCCCGCACCAGTTCGCGCTGCATGGTCAGCGAGCGCTGCAGGTGCTCGGCCATGCCGTTGAAGGCCGCAGCCAGACGCCCCACCGAGTCGGCGCCGCCGGCGGGCACGCGGGTGTCCAGGCTGCCTTGGGCGATGCGCGTGGCGGCAATCTCCAGGCCCGACACGCGCCGCTCCAGTTGGCGTACCAGCAGGTAGACCACCAGGCCGATCAGGCACAGACCAAGAAAGGTTATCAGGATCAGCAACTGCGGCGGATAGGGGTTGAGCTGGTACAGCGGGCCGATTTCCAGCACCCAGGGCGAACCCGCCAGCCCGGCGAACACACGGATCGAGTCGCCATCCTTGCCCAGGGCCATGACCGTATCGCCCTCCTCGACCCGGCGCCGCTGGTCATCGTCCAGGCTCACCCGCTCGATGCGCTGCAGGGCCACGCCAAAGCCGAAGCCCTTTTCTTTCTTGATCTGTGCCAGGCGCTGCTGCTGTTCAGTCACCGGGTAGCGCACCAGTTCGTCGGCCAGCAGATAGAGGGTGGCCCGCGCCAGTTGCTCGCTGATCTGTTTGATCTGCGCTACCAGCATCAAGTCTTCCTGGCCGACCTTGCGCAACACCTGGGCCGCATGCGGGCCGGTCTTCTCGACCACCACCAGGCCGCGGTACAGGCGCGCCCGCTGGCCGCCATCGAGTGTGCGCGCGGTCATGGGCTGCAGCGCCAGTGGCACGCCGAGCAGGCGCTCCCAGATCAGCAGCGAGCGCTTGCGCTCGGTATCGTTCTGCAGCGCCAGGTTGTCGGCCATCAGGCTGAAGGTGCCCTGGGCCAGGCCTTCGCGGTGCTGGGCGGCACGTACTTCGTTGACCAGGTGCAGGCTGAGTACACCGAGCAGGGCTACCAGCACCAGCACGGCCAGCATGCCGCCATAGATGCGCAGGAAGATCGAATTGTTCATGAAGCCTCGCCGACGAACAGGTAGCCCTTGCTGCGAAGGGTCTTGATCAGCCTTGGCTGGAGCGGGTCGTCGCCGATCTTTGGGCGGATCTTGGAAATGCGTATGTCGATGGAGCGGTCCTGCCCGTCGTAGCCGACCCCACGTAGCGCGGTGAAGATCTGCTCGCGCGTCAGCACCCGGCCGGCGTTGCTGGCCAGCAGCCAGAGCAGGTCGAATTCGGCGCCGGTCAGCTCTATCAGCTGTTCGCCCAGGCGCGCCTCGCGCAGGCGATTGTCGATGCGCAGCGCGCCGAAGGCCAGGTCCTGGCGCTTGCTGTCCGGTGCTTCGCTGCGGCGCAGCAGTGCCTGGATACGCGCCAGGAGGAGCCGTGGGCGTACGGGTTTGCAGACATAGTCATCGGCCCCAAGGTCCAGGCCCTGGACCTGGTCGAGTTCATCGCTGCGGGCGGTCAGCATGAGGATCGGGCCGGGGTACTGGCTGCGCACCCGACGACAGATGCTCAGACCGTCCTCGCCGGGCAGCATCAGGTCGAGAATGACCAGGTCAGGCTGGCTGTCGACGATGCGCCGCGCGGCGCGAGCGCCATCGCCCTCGACGCTGATTTCGTAGCCGTTGGCCTGCAGATACTCGGCGGTGAGCTCGGCCAGGCGCTGGTCGTCTTCGACAATGAGAATGCGGGGTGCGGGGTGGTCCATGGCTTGTGCCTATGTTTGTTGTTTTTCTATGGCCTGTGCCGGCCTATTCGCGGGTGAACCCGCTCCCACAAGGACCGCACCGCTTTCGAACCCTGTGCAGTACCTGTGGGAGCGGGTTCACCCGCGAAAGGGCCAGCACAGGCAACATAACCCTTTAACCAAAAAGCAACATCCCCTCGGAATACTACGGCTGCCATCCGGTACTGCCAACCTGCCAGCAGCCCCTCGACTGAACCGTTTTTTGTGATAGGGTTCGCGCCCGAAAAATTCTGCCCCGGGGCAGCAAGACGCAGAAAAATACTGCAAACCACTTGGCACAAGGCCTACAGCGAATACCCACCATTCACTCACAAAGTACGCACAAGTTATCCACAGGCGCTCGCCTTGCAAAGCCCCCGATACCGCATTATCTTGTATCCCGATCGCAGCGAACCACTAGATATAGGGTTTCGTGCAAAATCACACACAAAAGTCAACCCGCAAAATCAGGCGATTTTTCGGGTGAACTTCAAGTGATTCCAGCAGCCAAACCGCTCCTGCGGAGGGCGACCGAGGCAAGCCCCTCCAGGGCCTTGTTCGGGTATGGGTGTTGCAGGCCAGGCCTGACATCCATCAGCAACAGTTTTTGGGCCCGGCCCAGAACCTTTGACTTCGGCCAGGGAGCGGCGAGCCATTGCCCCTTATTCCTGAGTCTGTCCCGAAGTTGGTACGCCCGCGCGGGCGGATGCGCATGCATTGCCCATCCCCGCCAGGCCATCGAGCAAGTGGACGGAACGGTGGGCGCCCAAAAGGCGCCTGAACAATATAGAAACTGTGGAGACACCCACCCATGCAAACCGACACAACTCGCGAGAACCCGCAGGCCAAGGTGCCGCAGGCCGCCGATTCCAACCAGGATCTGGCCGCCACCGCTCCCGGCCAACTGCGCGTGATCAAGCGTAACGGCACTGTCGTCCCCTACACCGACGACAAGATCACCGTGGCCATCACCAAGGCGTTCCTCGCAGTTGAAGGCGGCACCGCCGCCGCTTCGTCGCGCATCCACGACACCGTCGCGCGCCTGACCGAGCAGGTCACCGCCACGTTCAAACGTCGCATGCCATCGGGTGGCACCATCCACATCGAAGAAATCCAGGACCAGGTCGAACTGGCCCTGATGCGCGCCGGCGAGCAGAAGGTCGCCCGTGACTACGTGATCTACCGTGAGCAGCGCGCCAAGGAGCGTGCCACCCGCGTCAACACCGAGTCCGTGGTCGAGCCGCACCCGAGCATTCGCATCACCCTGGCCGACGGCAGCCTGGCGCCGCTCGACATGGCCCGCCTGAACACCATCATCAGCGAAGCCTGCGAAGGCCTGGCCGAAGTCGATGGCGACCTGATCCAGCGCGATACCCTGAAGAACCTGTACGACGGCGTGGCCATCAAGGACGTCAACACTGCCCTGGTGATGACCGCCCGTACCCTGGTGGAGCGCGAGCCGAACTACTCGTTCGTGACCGCCCGCCTGCTGATGGACACCCTGCGTGCCGAAGGCCTGGGCTTCCTGAACGTGGCCGAGAGCGCCACCCACCACGAAATGGCCGACCTGTACGCCAAGGCCCTGCCGGCCTATGTCGAGAAAGGCGTCGAGTTCGAGCTGCTGGACCCGGCCCTGAAAGGCTACGACCTGGAGCGCCTGGGCAAGGCCATCGACCACGAGCGTGACCAGCAATTCACCTACCTGGGCCTGCAGACCCTGTACGACCGCTACTTCATCCACAAGGATGGCGTGCGCTTCGAGCTGCCACAGGTGTTCTTCATGCGTGTGGCCATGGGCCTGGCGCTGGAAGAGAAAGACAAAGAAGCCCGTGCCATCGAGTTCTACAACCTGTTGTCGTCCTTCGACTACATGGCCTCGACCCCGACCCTGTTCAACGCCGGCACCCTGCGCCCACAGCTGTCCAGCTGCTACCTGACCACCGTGCCGGACGACCTGTCGGGCATCTACCACGCGATCCACGACAACGCCATGCTGTCGAAATTCGCCGGTGGCCTGGGCAACGACTGGACCCCTGTGCGTGCACTGGGCTCCTACATCAAGGGCACCAACGGCAAATCCCAGGGCGTGGTTCCGTTCCTGAAAGTGGTCAACGACACCGCCGTTGCCGTCAACCAGGGTGGCAAGCGCAAGGGCGCCGTGTGTGCCTACCTGGAAACCTGGCACCTGGACATCGAAGAATTCATCGAGCTGCGCAAGAACACCGGTGATGACCGTCGTCGTACCCACGACATGAACACCGCCAACTGGATCCCTGACCTGTTCATGAAGCGTGTCTTCGATGACGGCAAGTGGACCCTGTTCTCGCCTTCGGAAGTACCAGACCTGCACGACCTGACCGGCAAGGCCTTCGAAGAGCGCTACGAGTACTACGAAGCCCTGACCGAGTACAACAAGATCAAGGTGTTCAAGACCATCCAGGCCAAAGACCTGTGGCGCAAGATGCTGTCGATGCTGTTCGAGACCGGCCACCCGTGGCTGACCTTCAAGGACCCGTGCAACCTGCGTTCGCCGCAGCAGCACGTGGGCGTGGTCCACAGCTCGAACCTGTGCACCGAAATCACCCTGAACACCAACAAGGACGAGATCGCGGTCTGCAACCTGGGCTCGATCAACCTGCCGAACCACATCGTCGACGGCAAGCTGGATACCGCCAAGCTGCAACGCACCGTGAACACCGCCGTGCGCATGCTCGACAACGTGATCGACATCAACTACTACTCGGTGCCGCAAGCGCGTAACTCGAACTTCAAGCACCGCCCGGTCGGCCTGGGCATCATGGGCTTCCAGGATGCGCTGTACCTGCAGCACATTCCGTACGGCTCCGATGCTGCCGTCGAGTTCGCCGACAAGTCGATGGAAGCGGTCAGCTTCTACGCCATCCAGGCGTCCTGCGACCTGGCCGACGAGCGCGGTGCGTACGAGACCTTCCAGGGTTCGCTGTGGTCCAAGGGCATCCTGCCGCTGGATTCGCAACAGATCCTGATCGAGGCCCGTGGCGCCAAGTACATCGACGTCAACCTGGAAGAGTCCCTGGACTGGGCCCCGGTGCGCGAGCGCGTCAAGAAAGGTATTCGTAACTCGAACATCATGGCCATCGCGCCGACCGCGACCATCGCCAACATCACCGGCGTGTCGCAGTCCATCGAGCCGACCTACCAGAACCTGTACGTGAAATCGAACCTGTCGGGCGAGTTCACCGTGATCAACCCGTACCTGGTCCGCGACCTGAAGGCCCGTGGCCTGTGGGACTCGGTGATGATCAACGACCTGAAGTACTACGACGGTTCGGTGCAGCAGATCGAGCGTATCCCGCAAGAGCTGAAGGACCTGTACGCCACCGCGTTCGAAGTCGAGACCAAGTGGATCGTCGATGCCGCCTCGCGTCGCCAGAAGTGGATCGACCAGGCCCAGTCGCTGAACCTGTACATCGCCGGCGCCTCGGGCAAGAAGCTGGACGTGACCTACCGCATGGCCTGGTACCGTGGTCTGAAGACCACCTACTACCTCCGTGCACTGGCCGCGACCAGCACCGAGAAGTCGACCATCAACACCGGCAAGCTCAACGCCGTTTCCAGCGGTGGCGACAGCGCCCCGGTCCAGGCAGCCGGCCCTGCGCCAGTGCCGAAGGCCTGCGCGATCGACGAGCCTGACTGCGAAGCCTGCCAGTAAGGCCAGGCCGAGGCTTCCTGCGGGAAGCCTCGATGCGTTTTCCGCATCACTGCGGACCCTGTGGGAGCGGGTTCACCCGCGATGAGGCCGGCACTCCCGCCGCCTCTCCACAGCCAGACACAACAAGCCGTGGCTGCAAAGCCGCGGCCAGCCCTTTTCGGGCACCTCAGATTTGCGTGCACCGCACCGCAACCAAGATCCACCGGCCATACTTGATAGATGGCCCTCAAGCAGGAGAATCTCACCATGCTGAGTTGGGACGAATTCGATAAAGAAGACGGCGAAGTAGCCGCCAAAGGCAACACCCCTGCGCAGGCCGCTGCTGCCGCCACCCTCGACAAGCTCGACAGCGCCGGTGGTGCCGCCGCCCTGGAAGCCCGTGCCGCCACCGCCGACGACTCCGACGCCGTCAAGCGCGCCAAGGCTGCCCTGAACGACCTCGACATCGCCGAAGGCCTGGCCGAGCTGGAAGGCTCCGGCGCCCGCGTGCGTGTTGACGAAAAGCGCATGATCAACTGCCGCGCCGACCTCAACCAGCTGGTACCGTTCAAGTACGATTGGGCCTGGCAGAAGTACCTGGACGGCTGCGCCAACCACTGGATGCCGCAAGAGGTCAACATGACCGCCGACATCGCCCTGTGGAAGAGCATGGACGGCCTGACCGAAGACGAGCGTCGCATCGTCATGCGCAACCTCGGCTTCTTCTCCACTGCCGACTCGCTGGTAGCCAACAACCTGGCCCTGGCCGTGTACCGCCTGATCACCAACCCGGAGTGCCGCCAGTACATCCTGCGCCAGGCCTTCGAAGAGGCGATCCACACCCACGCCTACCAGTACTGCATCGAGTCGCTGGGCATGGATGAAGGCGAGATCTTCAACATGTACCACGAGATCCCGTCGGTAGCGAAGAAAGCCGCCTGGGGCCTGAAGTACACCCGCGCCATCTCCGATCCGGAATTCAACACCGGCACCGTCGAAACCGACAAAGAGCTGCTGCGCAACCTGATCGCCTACTACTGCGTACTGGAAGGCATCTTCTTCTACTGCGGCTTCACCCAGATCCTGTCCATGGGCCGCCGCAACAAGATGACCGGCGTGGCCGAGCAGTTCCAGTACATCCTGCGTGACGAGTCGATGCACCTGAACTTCGGTATCGACGTGATCAACCAGATCAAGATCGAGAACCCGCACCTGTGGGACGCGGCGATGAAGGAAGAAGCGACCCAGATGATCCTGCAAGGGACCCAGCTGGAGATCGAATACGCCCGTGACACCATGCCACGCGGCGTGCTGGGCATGAACGCAGCGATGATGGAAGACTACCTCAAGTTCATCGCCAACCGTCGCCTGACCCAGATTGGTCTGAAGGAAGAGTACCCAGGGACCACCAACCCGTTCCCTTGGATGAGCGAGATCATGGACTTGAAGAAAGAGAAGAACTTCTTCGAGACCCGTGTGATCGAGTATCAGACTGGTGGGGCGTTGAGCTGGGATTGATAATCCGAGCGAAGCATAGAGAAGGCTGCCGATTGGCAGCCTTTTTTATTGCAGGAAAAAAGCCGAAGAGGAAGCTTCCTACAAGGTTCTCATTGTGACCTTTGTATCGTCGCGATAACGTCTGTCGGCGCTTAAGAACGCTCACGCAGCGGTATTCCGTTCCCGTTAGCAGCGGCTCTCCAAATCAGGATGGCCAAGATGAACAGTTTCAATACACCTACCCTATTCACCCGCCGCAACCGCCCACTCCACACCCTCTGGCTCGAATCCCAAGCCTGGTTCTGCGCCCACGAACTCGGCCGGCTGAGTGGTCACTTCTACGACGAACACTGCATGCGCAAACTCGACCCGGATCAGTACCGCTCCGTGCAGTTGCTGCGCTATGGCAAGTACCAGGAAACCACGATGGTCAGCGAATCCGGGGCGTATACCTTGTTGGCGCATCACCATGTGCCGGAGAACCGGCATTTGCGCTGGTGGCTGACGCATGAGGTGGTGGCGGTGCTGCGTGATCGGCAGGCGGACGGGATGGAGGATGTCCCGCGACTGGAGCAGATGTGCTGGCCTGGGGGGCGGAGCGCGACGTTGTTGTATTGGCAGAGTGAGCCTTGGGTGAGGATGCGGGATATGCCGGTGGTGCTGGCTGGGGAAGTGGATCAGCTGGGGCCGGTGGAGAAGCGCAAGTTGAGTTGGCGGGAGTGTGCGCAGCGGGCGCTGCGGTTGCATGGGGTTTAAGCGCCGGGTTTGCCTGGGCGGGCCTCTTCGCGGGTGAACCCGCTCCCACAGGTACTGCGCTGGCTTCGAGCTCACGCTGTACCTGTGGGAGCGGCCGTGGCCGCGAACACCGGCGCAGCCGGTGCCATGCACCGCACCGCCTGCTTCGCGGGCTTGCCCGCTCCCACAGGTACTGCGTTGGCTTCGGGTTCACGCTGTACCTGTGGGAGCGGCTTTAGCCGCGAACACCGGCGCAGCCGGTGCCATACACCGCGTCGCCTGCTTCGCGGGCTTGCCCGCTCCCACAAATGCCGGTGACATCCACAGCTAGTTCATTTGCCTGTCTATAACACCACTGCCCTGCTACTTCCCCTCCCCAACCGGCTCCACCCGCTGCACCACGATCTGCATATGGGTCGCCATGTCAGTCAGTATCACCTCCCCTTCCTTGTACTCCGGGGTGATCATCAGCGAGCGGATAAAATGCTCGTTGCCGCCCTCGCGCTTTTGCACGTTCTCGAACGCCACGATGACCGTGTCGTTGCGCCAGTTGCTGATGTCGAAACCGCCCGCAGCAACGAACTCACTAATGTCGCGCTCGTCGTTGAAGACATTGGCAGGCAGGATCAGCAAGCGGTCCTTGAGAAACACCTCGTAGTACTGACGTGGCCCCACCGGCCAGTTCTGCGCCACCACGTGCTCGATGCGCCAGTGATGGACATTGTTCTCATAAACCACCACGCGCTCGACCTTGTGCCCGTTGCACGCAGCAAGCAATGGCAACAGCAAACCAGCGAACCCGACACGCATGCGGCGCAAATTCATCCAGAAGCCTCGTTACATCAGCGAAAACACGTTACTTGGCAGCTTTCGCCGCCTGCCGGTTGGCCCTGCGAATGTCCCGGTAGCCCACCAGGCGCACGCGCATTTCCCGGTAGCGCTGGGTATTGATGACCAGCAAGGCCAGCAGCCCGAGCAGCAAAACAGAGACGTAGCCGCCCATGTGCGGCCGGTAAGCGTAGCTGGGCAACGCAGCCAACACGGCCAGCCCGTTCAGGCCGATCAGCCCCCGCAGGCCCCAGGCGTATCCACGCACCAGCGCGATATGCGAAGCGGCGCTCACCGCGCATGCCAGCGCCAATGCCAGCACCGACAGCGACCGGTCCGGGCTGCGCAGCCAGGTGGAGAACACCAGTGAAACACTGCCGCCAATGGCGAAGCAGGACAGCAGCAACTCGGCGATGAAAACGCCGAAATAGCGGGAAAGAAATCTTTGCAGTTCCTGACCCTTTTGAAACTTCGATCCATTCATATGAGTGAGCACTGTCGTCCTTGAAAACCGTAGAGCGCGGCTAGCTTACCTTGACAATTGCGAATGAATAAACCATAAAACCCGACTTCGAAGTGCCTGCCAGCGCGATATCACTTTGGCACTTTATGTAAGTTTCGCACCTGTGCACATTAACAACTCCGCACAGGTACACGCCCTCCCCAGGGCCGATAGGAGATCGAATTCTGGTGAATGAATCGCCGTTGCTTTCAGCGCTGTTCCCGCAGGCCGGTTCTGGGGAACTGAAATGAAGCGTGTGTCCAAAGCCCTGCCGACGCTGCTGGCTGCAATCGCCCTGAATGCATGCGCGCAGGCGCCCGCCCCGTCATCGAATGCGGGGCCTGAAGTTATCCTTGCCGGGCACAAGCTTGCACTTGTGAACCACGAAGGTCGTTGCGCACTGCGCAGCTCCGATGCATCACTGCTAGAGTTGGACATGCCCTGGCCCTGCCAATTCAGCCCGGATAGGGATGGAGGCAAGCCTCGCGTGGAACAGTTCAATGGTGTACAGATCATCATTGTCAGGCATGTGCAGCCCGCCCCGTCGCTGCCCGGAGGTTGCGATAGCCAGTACCAGGCTGTTCGCCAGATGGGCAACCGCCTCGAGCCTTCCATCCTGGCACGTGGCGCCAGTTGCTCGAGCGGCCCTGTGGACCAGAAAAACTTCGTAGGGCTGTTCGAGTGGTAACCAAAATCGCTGACTACCCGTCGCTACGCCAGGTCGTCCGCAAGCGCAAAGGGTGTTACCAGCCATGAAGAAAATCCTCTTGTCCCAACAAGATCGCGGCTTCGGCCAGATCGGTGGCGCGGCTTTGCTCAAGGACCTGTCCTTGTGGCCGAGAAACCCTGAAACCGGCATGTTGCTGACGCCCATCCTGACCCTGAGCGAGCACTTCCAACCGGCCATGTTCGTCCCACCAGGCATGGCCATCACGGTTTTCCTCGCCGTCGAGCAACATCAGGATGGCAGTTTCAGCCGCCCTCTCCAACGTCGCTATACGGTCAATCAACAAATCGAACTGCTGAACGTCCTCAGTAGCGAATTTACCCGGGTCATCCTGCACGAACTCGCCAGCCAGCCGCTGGAACCCGCCAATCCCCCCTTGCTGCTGGAGCGAGCGTTCATCGATTTCGAAGAAATGACTGACGAGGAGCATGACGAGGAACATCAGGATGAGGACAGCGGGATCGGCCTGAGCAAACCCAGCGGTAGGCCCTGCTGGCTGCAGGACCCGATCTATGAACCAACGCGCTACATGTTCATGATGCAACTGATAGATGCTGACGTGGCCGAAGCCAGCCCTCAGCATGCGGGGCTGTTCGGCGAAGGTAACGGCTATCTGTTCGTGGACATGCAGGCACGCCGTGGCAAGCAAGGCGACGACGCCGGTTTCTTCTTCATTCAGTTCGCCTGAATGACCAGCCAGGATCAAGGTCCGCCCATGAACATAGCTACGGCACGAACGGCAAGATCTCGGGGGCCTGGTATGAATATCTACCATTTAGACAACGCGCCAACGCCTTGGGGAGACTGGGGCGCAGCACTGGTCCAGGGCATGATCGCCTGGGACGAAGATACCGATGTAGACAGCATCAAGCGGGCCGGGCCGTACACTCCGGCTGCGTATATCCGTTCGGGTTCGCTGGTGCTCACCCAGCCGGTCAAGGAAGCCCTGGAAAAAGGCGGCCTGAAGGGGGTCGGGCGTTACGAGCACCTGGAGAAGACCCATATCGTTCACATCGACTGGCTGCATTGGGATACCAGCAAGCCCATTACCGATTACCTCGATCTGGAAGGCGGGCCGAGCTCGATCATCGACTCCCTGCCGCATGACCCTGGGCTTGCCAAGCGCATGCCGGAGTACTGGCAGGCATTCGTGGTGGGCAAGCTCAACCTGCTCAAGGACCCGCAGTATGACCCTGCCGACCTTGGCCAGTATCTCAAGGTGCTCAAGGCCGACGAGCAAGCCGATTTCTTCAAAGGGGATGTCTATCGTGGCTACTTCCTGAGCGAACGCGCCAAGGAGTGGCTGGAACAGCAGTGCCCGGGTTGCTTTACATTCACCCTGCTCGGTTGAATCAGTCCAGCTGCCGAGCCCTCAGCGCCTGCGCCAGCATGTCAATGAAGGCGCGGACCTTGGCCGAACCGTACTTGCTCTCCCGGTGCAGTATATGGATTGGCCACGGCGCCTCTTCGTATTCGGCAAGGATCACCTGCAACTGCCCACTGGCCACCTCATCCGCGACCTGATACGACAGCAGGCGGGCAATGCCCAACCCGCCGCTGGCGGCAGCGATTGCCCCGTCATTGCTGGTCACCATCAAGCGAGGCTTCATGCGCACCAGAGTCGGCTCATCGGTCACCCCGAAACGCCAGCCGGCTCGCGGCGACAGGTTGGTGGTGCCGATCACCGCATGCTCCGCCAGGTCGGACGGGTGCTTCGGCACGCCGTGGCGCGCCAGGTACTCGGGAGAGGCGCACAGCATGCGCCGGACCCTGCCCACCCGCAGTGCTTTGAGCCCGGAGTCGGGCAAGGGGCCGATACGAACGGCCACATCCATGCCCTCTTCGACCATGTTGACGATGCGGTCGAGGAAGTAGGCGGAAACGTCAACCTCGGGGTACTGCTGCAGGTAGTGGACGATGCACGGCATGACGAACTTCTTGCCGAACAGGATGGGCGCGGTGACGGCCAGGTCGCCCTTGGGCGTGGCGTTGATGCCGGCGGCGGCTTCGTTGGCCTCGTTGATGCTGGCGAGGATATGCCGGGTGTCTTCCAGATAGCGGCCACCGGCTTCGGTCAGGCGTACGCTACGGGTGGTGCGCAGCAGCAGCAGTTTGACCCCCAGCTGATCCTCCAGGGCGCTGACGGCACGGGTGACCGCAGCTGGGGAGATGTCCAGGCGGCGGGCAGCGGCGGCGAAGCTTTCCAGCTCGCCTACGGCGACGAACACCTTCATCAGGTGGATCTGGTCCATGCGGGCTCCTGAGCGCTATGAGATGCCGGGATTATCTTTCATCTGAGCGTTTTGTGTTGCCTGTGCCGGCCTTTTCGCGGGCGAGCCCGCGAAAGGGCCGGGACAAGCTACCTTACAGATCCAGCACCAACGCCTGCGCCCCCTCCTCCGACCGGGCCGGCACGGCACAGCAGATCAACACCGACCCCGCCTCCGGCAGCTCGGCCGGCGGGTTCGGGTAATGCACCTGGCCACTGACCAACCGGGTCTTGCAGGTACCACACGACCCACCTCGGCAACTGAACTCCGGCGACAATCCGCGAGCCTCGGCCAGCTCCAGCAGCGTCCCGCCACCGGGCGCCCAGCGCGCCTCCTTGGCCGAAGCCGCAAAGTACACCGGCACCGGCTCACTGGCCGCGGGCGGCTGTTGCAGGGTGGGCTGGTCATCGTCGGTGTGCCGCCGGAGCGTCGACGGGCCAAAGGCTTCGGCATGAATCCGCGCATCCGGCACATGCAGCCCGCGCAGCCCTTCATACAGGTCCTGGGTAAAACTGCCTGGGCCGCACAGGTAGAAATCGTAGTCGTCCAGCGCCAGCGTCGCCTTGACCTGCTCGATACCCAGCCGACCGGCAAACTCGTAATCACGCCCCGCCAGCGCATGCTCTTCCGGCTGGCTCAGGGCGCGGTACACGTGCAGCAGGCCGCCGGCCTGTTGCCGCAAACTTGCCAGCTCCTCACGGAACGGCAGGTCGGCCAGGCTGCGCGCACCATGGAACAGATGAATGCGCCGTGCCTGCCCCTTGCTCAACTGCTCGCGCAGCATGGCCAGTAACGGCGTGATACCCACACCCGCGCCGATCAGCACCAGCGGCCGCGTACTCTGCAGGTCCAGCGTGAAGCTGCCCATCGGCGAGCGCACGTTCAGCACATCGCCTGCCACGACGTGCTCATGCAGGTGCCGCGAGGCCCGACCCTGGGCTTTGACGCTGATGCGCAGGTAACCGTCGGAAGGCGCGCTGGACAGGCTGTAGGTGCGGATCAGCGCCGCCTCACCGTCGAGCTGGACTTGCACCGGAACATGCTGCCCCGGGGCAAAGGCCATCGCAATGCCAGCAGGAGGCTCAAGGTAGAACGAGCGGATATCACGGCTTTCCTGCTCCACCCGCAGCACACGCCAGGCCTGCCATTGGCGCTGCCGCTGGCGTTGCTGCAGGCGTATGTCGGCCTCGGCCCAGGTGCCGGTCATCAGGCTGGTCGGGGCGTACTCCTTGAAGGCCCAACGCAGGGAAACGGCAGCCGGGCGCCGCACCACCTGCTCGACCTCCAGCGTCCACAAGCGCTCGGCGCCTTCGAACGCCTGGATGGCGGGGCTGTCCAGCAGCAACTCGGCATGCCCGTATAGCTGCAACACGTTGCCGTTGCTGAAATCGATGAATAGCAACCCTGCTTGCGGGTTCACCAGCAGGTTGCCCAAGGTGTTGAAGTGCAGGTTGCCAGCATAGTCGGGAATGGTCAGGCGGTTGCCTTCGACCTTGATGAACCCGGGCCGCCCGCCACGGTGGGAGACATCCACCGAACGCTGGCCTTCGACATGCTCGACATAGCTGGCGACAAAGAAGGTGTCGGCTGCCTGGATCATGCTGACAGCCGAGGCATCGAGTGTCGTCGCATCGACACGCCCCTGGGCGGGTTCCGCGACACGGGTGTAGTCACGCAGCTGGATGTACTGCGGGCAGTTGCCGAACGACTGCTCCACAGTCACCTGCAGTTGCCCGTCGCCGGCCTGGTGGATCTGGCCGTTGAGGCGGTTGCGCCGGCGGGTATGCAATTCGATCCCCAGCAGGCCGACCGCCTGCCCGGCAGCCAGCCCCGGGGTGGCGGGATCGTCTGCTGGCAGTTGAGTGTCGATCGTCAGCTGGCGCGGGTCCGGCGAGCTGACGAAACCTTCCGGCCCTTCCAGCAGCGTTGCCCAGGGCCGCCCCAGTGCGTCCACGCTGGCGGCGACCATGAACGGCAACTGGTGATAGAAAATACGATGCTGGTCGGGCATGTAGTCACGAATGACCTTCTGCCCGAACGCCTCCATGCGCTCCGCGACACCGGCTTTTTCCTGCAGGGTCTTCTCCCCCGCATGCCAGGGCGAGGAGTGGTGGTCCGGGTTCTGTTGCATGGCGGCGTTCCTCGCAGTGGCGGGATATCAGGCGCTGGTCTGCAGGCCGATCACGGTGCGTGGCATGGGCACGAAGCGCGGCAGCGCCTCGATCCGCGCCAGCCAGCTGCGTACGTTGGCATAGGGCTCCAGCGACACATTGCCCTCCGGTGCGTGGGCGATGTAGGAGTAGTTGGCGATATCGGCGATGGTGGGTGTGCTACCGGCCAGGAAGGGCGTTTTGGCCAGCTCGGCGTCGATCACCTTCAGCAGGGTATGGGCGCGGGTAATCACTTCGTCGGTGTTGAACGAGGCTCCGAACACCGTGACCAGACGCGCGGCAGCAGGGCCGAAGGCCAACGGGCCGGCAGCGACCGACAGCCAGCGCTGGACGCGGGCGGCGGCAGCGGGTTCCTCAGGGAGCCAGGTGCCGTTGTCGTACTTCTTGGCCAGGTACACCAGGATGGCATTGGAGTCAGCGATCACCGTGCCGTTGTCGTCTATGACCGGGACCTGGCCGAACGGGTTGAGGGCCAGGAAGTCCGGCTGCTTGTGCGCGCCTTTGGCCAGGTCGACGAACACCAGCTCGGTGGGCAGCTTCAGCAGCGAAAGCATCAGCTCGATGCGATGGGCGTGGCCGGACTTGGGGAAGTTGTAAAGCTTGATCGGGTTCGACATGGGCTTGGCTCCTGATCAGCACCGGGGTGGGCTGGTGGAGCACATGCTGCACCGGTTCGGCTGGCAGCAGAATCCGTGTGGCGGGGAAACCATAATTTCGCGGAGCGGAATAATGGAAGTATCCAGATCCGCGTATGCTCTGTGTAGGAGCGGTCCTATCGCGACACAAGGCCGCTCCTACAAACCGATATTGGCCGGTACTATCAAGGCAGGTGCAAGATCAGTGCAGCTTGTTGAAATACCGGAACAACCCACGCGCAGCCTCGATCACCTGCGGCACACAGGCCTGGATGTCCTCTTCGCTCATCTGGTCCAGCAGCTCGAAGTTGTCCTCGAGCCCATGCAGCGAAATGGCCTTGAGCAGTCGGTCCTGCTCCGGCGGCAGCTCGGCCCAGCCAGCGACCTGGGTGCCGCGCATATAGCCGAAGCACCATTCCTCCATCACGACCACCGTGCCTGCCTCGCCTTCACTTTCCTCGAACAGCGGCTCGAAGTGATCGACGTCGTCCCCCAACTCCTCTGCCACCTGGCTGGCATAGCGCAGCATCAATGCCGTATACGCCTCTTCATGTGCCGGCTTCTTGAATTTCGGCACCTTGCCACCAGCCACCGCGGGCAGCCACTGTTCCGGGGTGACAGTGGTCGGTGAGCTGGCCAGTGCAGTGAAAAAGCCATTGAGCTCGGCCAGGTTGAGTACCGAGTAGTCATTGCCGTAGGTGATCAACAGGTCTTCGAGGCGGTCGAGTTCTTTTTCGCTGAGTGCGGGGAGCATGGGTGAACATCCTGGGAAGCAAAAGTGTGTGCACCCTAGCACAGCAACGCCAGAAGGGCTGCCCGCGCTTACAGCTTTGCGGGCAGATTGCTTAACGTGGCAACCAGCCATGCAGCAGTTGCTGCCTGCCAGTTCCGATCAACAGCCATAGCAGAATGCGACACTTGCGCGGACACAACTGCCCCGCCATATGTACCCCCTTGCTCTGCAGATCGATCTCGGCACCGGCAAAACCGTAAGAGGCCGTGGCTGTTGGGCCACTGCCTGTGCGGGTAGCAACAATCACTGGCAAGGTCGGCGCGAGATGGCCAAGCACTTCGGACCAGCTACCGGAAACGTGGCCGGCACCAAAACCGGCGATGACCAGCCCCTCGTAGCCCAGTGCCGCTGTAGCCTTCAACAACGCCGTGTCTGCGTCCAGGCACGCTTCCAGCATTGCAACCCGGTGCCCGGTGCGATGCGGTAACGGCAGCACCTCTCGTGGGCCAGATGGCTGACGATATACCACAGCACCTTCCACAACATCGCCCAGCGCTCCGCACCCGGGCGATTCGAATGCAGCCATCGCGAGGCTTGCCGTCTTGCGAACCCTTGCAGCACAGTGGACCTGATCATTCATCAGTACCAGAACGCCGCGCCCACGGCTGCCCGGCGCCAGTGCAACCTGCGCCGCAGCCAGCAGGTTGGCCGGGCCGTCGTTGCCCGGCTGGCTGGCCGCGCGCATGGCACCGGTCATTACCAATGGCGCATCGAACGGCCAGAGCAGATCGAGGAAATACGCCGTTTCCTCGAGGCTGTCGGTACCTTGGGTCAGTATCACCGCGTGTGCTCCGCGAGCCACCTCGCCCCGGGCCCAGGCCAGCACCTCGAGCATCGCCGCAAAGCCCAGCGAGGCACTGGGCAGCAGACCCAAAGTGGCAGCTTCAAGCTGGGCCATCTCACGCAGTTGCGGCAACTCGGCCAGTTGTTCATCGCAGTCAAGCTTGGGCATCACCCCGCATTCGCTCGCACTTGCCCGCATGCTCACCGTCCCTCCAAGGCTGGCAATCGACAACTTAGGCAGGTTTGCATGCGCTTTCATACGCCACCTCCAGCAAGCAGCCCGACCAGCGGAACGATCGCCAGTGTGCTGATGGCCATCGACACTACATTGCCGATGTAACCATGCATGTAGGCCGGCAAGCGCTGACTGATGGCCACTGCCAACGGTGGCGCTACCAGCGCGCCCAGCACTGCACTGGCTACGACCACTTGCCAGTCTCCACCGTGGGTGAGCACAGCGGCAGGTACGATAGAGACGATGGGAATGTAAGTGGGGTACCAGCCTCGCGCCTGCCATTGGCGACGCCAGAACACGACTCCCACCAGTGATGCCAGCGCCTGCCCGGCAACCAGCGGTATCAGCAGCAGCGAACCGTAGACTGGCGCAGCGGGGGCCAGCATGTATGCCAGGAACACCCCCAACAGTAGCCCGAGGCTGGCCAGTTCATTACCGAAGAATGGCGCTTCGCTGAAATCGGCCAGTACACGCCGCAAGGTCCAGGCCACACCGTAGTCGGGCTGGGCCGCATCGGATTCAGGTGCGGCGGTCGGGTGGCTGGGCCGTACCCATGATGGAAAGCGCCAGCACAGCATGAACGCAATCACGCTTGCCAGCGCCATGCCACCTACGTTGCCGACTACCACCGGCAACTGCAGGGGATAGCACAGGTAGTTGACCATCAACAGGCTGGCTGGTGTTACCAACAGCGCTCCCAGCAGTGCGCCGGTGATGGTCACCTGCCAACCCGCACCAAACAACAGCACCATGGCTGCTGGCAAGGATACGAAAGCAACGAAGGTTGGTTGCCAGGTGCCACTGGCCAAGGTCCATCCCCACAACGCGTGACTGAGCAACAAGCCCAGCAGCGAACTGGTGAACACCCACGGCCATAGTCCGCTGCCGTAGCAGATGGCAAAGCCGTGCCAGCGATACCCATGCACATGGGCCCAATGCGCCAGGCAAGCTCCCAGTAGCAAGCCCAGGGCGGGCAACTCGTGCTTATAGAAGGCCACTTCGCTGATATCACCAACTATCCAGCGCAGGCGGCTTAGCGGCTGATCGAGCGTCGCGGCCAGTTGCATGTAGTCCGGCCATTGGCCCTGTACAAGGCTGGCTGCCAGCAGCACCAGCAGGCAGGCAAGGATCAACACCGACGAACGCTGCCGGTTGGGGAAGAGTAGCGTTTTCATGTGCAACTCCTCAGCGGGGCATAGGTGCATGAAGGCGATAGCCAAGCGTCGCATCGTAAAGGTCGGTGCGCCTGTCTCGCGGCAGGTCGTTGAGGCTGTTCCAGATCGGCGCCGAGCGGGCGCTGCTGAGGTCGACATCGGCGTAGAGAATGCCCTCCTCCTCTGCACTGGCCACCTCGCCGATGGGCCAGCCATTGGTACCGGCAATCAGTGAACAGCCCAGGAAGCGACCGCCCCGCTCGCTACCTATGCGATTGGCGGCAGCGATGTAAACGTTGTTGGCGTGTGCCGCCGTCATGGTCAGGTAGGACGCCATGCAGCGCCCTGATTCATCGAACAGTGGTGGTGGCGTCCATACCCAGTTGTTCAGGCTGCAGATGATGTCGGCGCCTTGCGCAGCCATCAGCCGCGGCACTTCCGGGAACCAGATATCCCAGCAGATCAGCAGGCCGATACGGCCGATCGGTGTCTCGAACACAGGGAAGCCCAGGTCGCCAGGGGTGAACCAGAGCTTTTCCTGGTTCCACAGATGGGCCTTGCGGTAATGCCCGAGCAAGCCTTGCGGACCGAACAGAACGGCACTGTCGAAAAGTTTCAGTCCCTCGCGTTCGGCAAAACCCGCAGCCAGATATACCTGGTACTCCTTGGCGAAATCCGCCCAGGCTTTCAGGCTGCGCCCCTCCTCCAGCGTTTCGGCGTGGGCATAGGCCTCTGCACGCGTGTGGAAGGTGTAGCCGGTGTTGGCCAGCTCGGGTAGCACGATCAGGTTGGCGCCTTCACGCGCCGCGCACCGGGCCAATGCCAGGCCCTTGCTCAGGTTGCCATCACAATGCTCCAGCCCGACCTGAGGGTCGTACTGGATGACAGCGATACGTACGGGGCTGACGGGCGTGCAGTGTTCAGACATGGCGGCTTCCTTTTATGGTTGTTTTGGAAGGGCGCCAGTAAAGCGGGGTTGGGCGGGGGAGTGACAGTCGGGGAGTTCCTATGGGATCGAAGGACAAGAGAGGTGTTCCAGTAGGAAACTCCCTACAAAAACGCCCGGATGCAGCTATTTCCCAACTTGATAATGTGGGTAGTGGTTCAGGGTAAAGCCACCATTGAACGATGCCGATGTTCTGCTGCACAGGTTGATGACCACATCAAGCGCCGTGCGTAAACACGGCTCGGTCCAGCCGGCGTCAACAGAGAAGGACTCTCCAGCCAGATACAACCCTGAGCTGGCACTCAGATCACGGTTGTACTTCATCAAGCTCACTGCATCGTAATAGGTCCCAGCCCGATACAACTTTGCGCAACCAAGCGCGTTTCGATCAGTCATCCAACGCTGTATGCGAATGTTTCGGGTATCGATATAAGGCGATATGGGTTCAGCCACGTTGCTGCAGCTAAGGAGGATCCGATCGAGTTCCTTCACGCACTTGTCGCCCAGTTCTTCATCTGAGAACGCGGCCAGTTTCGTTGCATCGTCTTCCCAGGTGTAACTGAGCAGGATGCAGTCATCAGCGTAATGGTCGTTGTAGCGGTAGGCATAGACATCGTGAACGAAACTGTCAGTGACCAGGATTTGCGGAAAAGCTGGGTTGCGATCCAGGAAGCTCTTATTCAGCGGGGCATAGACCTTGCAGCTTGTCTCCCAGTGAGCATGCTTCCAGGCATCCATGATCGTCTGCGGCAATATCTGACGGCTGAAACCGTCGAGGCGGATGTTGGTTTCGATCAGCCAGGAAGGAATGGTCAAGATCACGCTGTCGAAGTCTTCGTATTGGACGTTCCCCTGCACCGGATCACTGCAATGCCAACGGTATCCGACCCGTACGCGACCATCCTCCAGCTTTTGTAGGGAACAGACCGAAGTGTCAGTCAGTAACCCATCATCTCGTTGCAGCAGGTGGTCATACAGCGAGGAACCGCCCATCCCGACGTCCAGAAACATGAGGCTTTCGTCCATCGCCGCAAGCCCGATATAGGCTGGCCCCTGAAACATCAATCCTTTACTGTCAGGGACGCTGCTGGCTTCAAGATGGGGCGCAGCGTAAGGCACACCGTCCTGGTCAACACGCCCATGCACCAACTGCAAATGACTGCTGAAACCAAAGATTGCTGTACGCAGCGGGTAAAGGCAGCAGACGTCATAAAACGCTCCCCAGCTACCATCTCCAATACCGATTGCATAGAAGATGGCCGACTCGTCGCCACTCATGCCTAGCCCCGCCAAAATCACCAGGGGTTGCGGGGTCCCAAGCAGTAAGAGCGGGTAAACGCACCAGATCTCTAAACGATATTCGATGATAGCGCTTGACGATCGCCGACCACATCGACTCCCAACCATAAGTGCCATAAACCGCAGCAATACGCTCGGCGAACTGCTCCGCAAAATGGCGCCATTTATCGTAGACCTGCTGAAGCATCGCAGAAGGGGGTGGTGTCGTTCCTTCGGGATTGCGCCAGACCAACAGCTCAGGGTCTCTCTCACCCTCTAATTGCCCGTCACGAAGATATATTCCAGTGGCATTCACCCAAGGTGTCCCTGGATTTGGAAAATTGGAAATTCGTAGCTCGAACAGCTTGGCGTAATAGGCCATAAGCGAACGCCCATCTTTTGGGGGCTCACCAGTCCTGTTGAAGAACGGCATGCGCATGGCCCCCATTTCAAAAGGGGTTACAGGCTGTTTGTGATTTCCTGCGTTACTCACCAGCGTGAGGTGGCGCCCACCCACACGCCGGGACTGCTCGATCAAGGTGATATGGGTAAAGCCGCAACGAAGCAATTCCCGGGCTGCAGTCAGCCCGGTAACACCAGCACCGACAATACAGATCCGGTGATCCGGCTGAGTGGCGTATGCAACTCCGCCCTCTTGTTCGAGTAGACGGCGATAATCAAAGCAAAGATCAGGAGGATTAGGGTAACGCGCAGCCCATGGCTTTACGGACAGGGATGGCTCGATAGCCAGATCAGCAGGATGGTTGTGTGTTGAGCCGATGGTCATGGTCTCGTGTTCTCAATGAGTTGGGAACATGAGAATGATCAATCAAGAGATGCGTGAGGAGGTTGTTAATTAGCACCAACTGGCCACCACAGGATCGGGAGGTATCTGTGGTGGCCCGGTTGATGTCAATAAAGCCGTTACACCTTACACCGCCAGCGCGCGCTCACGCAGCTCGCTGTTGAGGATGCGGTCGTTCTCGCTGTAATCGACCGGGCAGTCGATCACGTGCACGCCCGGGGTCTTGATGCAGTGCTCCAGCAGCGGCAGCAGGCCTTCGGCGCTTTCCACGCGGTGGCCGTTGGCACCGTAGGCTTCGGCGTACTTGACGAAGTCCGGGTTGCCGTAGTCCAGGCCGAAATCGGTGAAGCCCATGTTCGCCTGCTTCCAGCGGATCATGCCGTAGCCGTCGTCACGCAGGATCACCACGGTGATGTGCATGCCCAGGCGTACCGCAGTTTCCAGCTCCTGGCTGTTCATCATGAAACCGCCGTCGCCGCAAACCGAGATCACCGGGCGGTCCGGGTGCACCAGGTGCGCGGCCATGGCCGATGGCAGGCCGGCGCCCATGGTTGCCAGGGCGTTGTCCAGCAGCACGGTGTTCGGCTTGTGTGCCTTGTAGTTGCGGGCGAACCAGATCTTGTAGATACCGTTGTCCAGGGCAACGATGCCTTCGGACGGCAGCACGCGACGGATGTCGGCGACCATGCGCTGCGGGTAGACCGGGAAGCGGTTGTCGTCGGCACCTTCGGCGATCTGCGCTTCGTTGGCTTCACGGATCGCCATCAGGCGGGTGAAGTCCCAGTGTGTGGTGTCGGTCAGCGCTTCGCTGATCTGCCATACGGCGTTGGCGATATCGCCGATCACTTCAACCTGCGGGAAGTACACGGCATCGACTTCGGCGGAGCGGAAGTTGATGTGAATGACTTCGGTGCCGCCACGGACCATGAAGAACGGCGGCTTCTCGATCACGTCGTGGCCGATGTTGACGATCAGGTCGGCGGCTTCGACGGCGCGGTGCACGAAGTCACCCGACGACAGTGCGGCGTTGCCCAGGAAGCGCGGGTGGCGCTCGTCGACCACACCTTTGCCCATCTGGGTGGTGATGAACGGGATACCGGTCTTGTCGATCAGTTGCTTGAGGACCTTGGCGGTCATCTTGCGGTTGGCGCCGGCGCCGATCACCAGGATCGGGTTGCGAGCTTTCTGCAGTTTTTCCACGGCGGCTTCGATGGCCTTGTGCTCGGCCAGCGGGCGGCGGCTCAGGCTAGGCGGAATCGGCAGGCTTTCGGTCTGCTCGGCGGCGATGTCTTCCGGAAGCTCCAGGTGCACGGCACCCGGCTTCTCTTCTTCGGCCAGGCGGAAGGCTTCGCGCATACGGGCCGGGATGTTGTCGGCGGAGGCGAACTGGTGGGTATACTTGGTGATGGGGGCCATCATGCCGCACACGTCGATGATCTGGAAGCGGCCCTGCTTGGACTTCTTGATCGGCTTCTGGCCGGTGATCATCATCATCGGCATGCCGCCCAGGTAGGCGTAGGCGCTGGCGGTGACCAGGTTGGTGGCGCCAGGGCCGAGGGTCGACAGGCTGACGCCGGTCTTGCCGGTCAGGCGACCATAGGTGGCAGCCATGAAACCTGCGGACTGCTCGTGACGGGTAAGTACCAGCTTGATCTTCGACTTGCGCAGGGATTCCAGCAGATCGAGGTTTTCTTCACCGGGAATACCGAATACATACTCGACACCTTCGTTTTCCAGGCATTGCACAACGACATCGGCGGCCTTGGCCATCTTGCTTGCTACCTCAAGTGATGGGACGGTGGAAGTCCGGAAATGCGCAGCACGGTACGCTGGCATCGCTCAGCCCGGGGCCAGGAGTGCCCCGAACCAAAGTCTTGACGTAGGGTGGATGCGGGAAAGTCACGTGAATGTGACGGGAATATTGTCGCAACCTGGGTATTTTGCGGTCGGGGTGGGAGCAGGCGTGTCGAGGCATCGAACCGCCGCGAAGCGGGCGACGTGGTGGATGGCACCGGCTATGCCGGTGTTCGCGGGTGAACCCGCTCCCACAGGGACTGCGTATGCCCGGGAATTTTTTCGCCAGAAAGACAAAACCCCTACCTGCATGCGCAGATAGGGGTTTTGCGAAATGA
>NZ_JALLKV010000089.1:0-14049 GCF_023093815.1 Pseudomonas sp. PNPG3 | reverse complement strand
AGCTACAGGACTCAGGCCACTGGCTAAAACTGTCCAACTTTTCGGGGGCAGTCCAGGGACCGCATCGCCCTCAGGCTTGGTGCGATCCTTGTAGGAGCGGCTTTAGCCGCGACGAGGCCGGTACAGGCAGCGACCATCAGCAGTCGGTCAACTCCAGAAAAATCGCCGCCAACCGCTCCAGCCCCACCTGATCCGCCTCACTGAAGCGCCCAAGCTTCGGGCTGTCCAGGTCCAGCACACCAATCAACCTGCCCTCCTTCACCAGCGGGATCACCAGCTCGCTGTTGGACGCACTGTCACAGGCAATGTGCCCCGGAAACGCATGCACGTCCTCTATCCGCTGGGTCTGCCGGGTGGCCGCTGCCGCTCCGCACACGCCCTTGCTGAACGGGATGCGCACGCACGCCACCTGGCCCTGGAACGGGCCCAGCACCAGTTCTTCGTTGCGGTTGAGGTAGAACCCCGCCCAGTTCAGGTCGTCCACCTGGTTATAGAGAAACGCCGAAAACTGCGCGGCATTGGCGATGAAGTCACGCTCGTCGGCAAACAGCGCCTGCACTTGCGCCGCCAGCAGGTTGTAGCCGTCGAGGCCGGCGCCACTGGCATTGAGGTCGATCATTTACTTTTGCTCCAGCAATTGCAGCCCGACCCAGTAGCGGGCGAACTGATAGGCACAACGGCCATTACGGTTACCGCGGCCGGTGGCCCAGCGCACGGCGAGGATGTCGAGTTCTTCGCTGCGCTGCCAGGCCAGGCCGGCAGTCTGCGCGAGCTGGCCGATCCAGTGCTCGACCACGTTCAGGAAGTGTTCCTGGGTGAAGGGGTAGAACGACAGCCACAGGCCAAAACGGTCGGACAGGGCAATCTTGTCTTCCACCGCTTCACTGGGGTGCAGTTCGCCGTCCACGCGCTTCCAGTTCTCGTTGTCGCTCTCCTTTTCCGGCACCAGGTGGCGGCGGTTGGAGGTGGCGTACAGCAGCACGTTGTCGGGGGCCTGCTCGAGCGAGCCGTCGAGCACGCTCTTGAGCACCCGGTAGTCGCCCTCCCCGGCTTCGAACGACAGGTCGTCGCAGAACAGGATGAAGCGCTGCGGCAGCTTCTGCAGCTGCTCGACCACCCGTGGCAGGTCGGCCAGGTGGTCGCGTTCGATTTCGATCAGGCGCAGGCCGGCACCCGCGTGCTCGGCCAGCAGGGCACGTACCAGCGACGACTTGCCGGTGCCACGCGAGCCCCACAGCAGTGCATGGTTGGCCGGCATGCCGTTGATGAACTGATGGGTGTTGCGGCCCAACTGGTCACGCTGCTGGTCGACACCGATAAGGTCGCTGAGGCGAATGTCCAGGCTGACTTCCAGTGGCAGCAGGTAGCCGCTGCGGCCATCGCGCTGCCAGCGCGCGGCCAGGGTAGTGGCCCAGTCGATGTTCGGGCGCTGGGCCGGCAACAGGGGTTCGAGGCGGGCCAGTACCGATTCGGCGCGGTCCAGGAAAGCAATCAAGCGAGCGTCCATGACGACTCCTACGAATTTCAGTTTTTTGGGGCCGCTGTGCGCCCCCGCTTGGCAATCAACTGAAATGAACAGACAGACCCACCAGCAGCCGGGGCTATTCGGCTATGCTTGCGCAGCGCAAGGGACGTGAAACCGGCTCGGGACACATGGATATCAAGTTCACCAATCGCCTGTCATACAAGCAAGCCCGGTTGACAGTCCTGGTCGGCTTCATCCTGGGAACATTGCTCAGTCTCATCCAGATCGGCATCGATTATGCCAGCGAAGACGCGTCCATCAACCGTGAAGTGCGCGCCTTGCTGCAAATCAGCCACAACCCGGCCTCGCGCATCGCCTACAACATCGACTCGGAACTGGCGCTGGAGCTGACTCGCGGCCTGCTGGAGTCGCCGGCCATCATCCGTGCGCGGCTGATCGACAACAACGAAACGGTACTGGCCGACGTCGAACGACCGCGCCTGGAGGACCGCTACCGGCCACTCAGCGACTTCCTGTTCGGCGATCAGCGCCAGTTCAAGGAACGCCTGTATCTGACTCACATGCCCGAGGAAAACCTCGGCACCCTCTACCTGGAGGTGGACACCTACGCCTTCGGCAGCCGCTTTCTCGACCGTGCCGGGATCACCCTGCTCAACGGCTTCGCCCGTAGCCTGGTGCTGACCGGCATCCTCCTGGCGCTGTTCTACATGATGCTGACCAAGCCGCTGGTGACGGTAATTGGTGCGCTCAGCGGCAGCGACCCGCGCAAACCCACGCAAACCCGCCTGCAATGCCCACCCGGACATGAACATGACGAAATCGGCGTACTGGTAAGGGTCGCCAACCAGCAGTTCGTCAGCATGGCCACCGAGATCGATCAGCGTCGCACCGCGGAAAACCGCCTGACCCAGTACCTCAACGAGCTGGAAGATATCGTCTCGGCACGCACCAACGAACTGAAGGCCAGCAACAGCAGTCTGAGCCTGTCCAACCAGGAGCTGGAAGAAGCCCGCCGCCGGGCGCTGGACATGGCCCAGGCGCGCGCCGCCTTCCTCGCCAACATGAGCCACGAAATCCGTACCCCGCTCAACGGCATGCTCGGCATGATCGCCCTTGCCCTGGACAGCCCGCTGCCCAGCGAGCAACGCCAGCAGCTGGCGATTGCCCATGACTCGGGCAAGGTGCTGGTGGAGTTGCTCAACGATATTCTCGACCTGTCCAAGTTCGATGCCGGCCAACTGGAGCTGGAGCGCATTCCGTTCGACATGGGCTCGATGGTCGAGGACACTGCCAACCTGCTGTCGCAGAACACCGCGCAAAGCGTGGAGCTGACCTGCCTGATCGCCCGCGACTTCCCCAGCAGCGTGCTTGGCGACCCCACGCGGGTACGGCAGATCGTCAGCAACCTGCTGTCCAACGCCCTCAAGTTCACCCGCTTCGGCCGCGTGGATGTGCGCCTGTCGACCATCGTCGGCGGTGTGCGCCTGGAAGTGCGCGACACCGGCATCGGCATCCCCGAAGAAGCCCAGGCACGGATCTTCCAGCCATTCACCCAGGCCGGCGCCGGCATCACCCGCCAGTACGGCGGCACCGGCCTGGGCCTGGCGCTGACACGCAACCTGTGCAAGGCCATGCAGGGCCACCTGCACATCAAGTCCGACCCTGGCTTCGGCAGCCGCTTCACCGCCGAACTGCCACTGGCCGTGCACACCGAAGCCATTGCGCCAGCACCGTTGCACGGGCGCGTGGCGGCGCTGAGCACGGCCGGCAGCGGGCTCGATGAACTATTGCAGGACCTGCTGCCTGCCTGGGGCCTTGCCTACCAGCACCATGACAGCTGCGCGGGGCTCGACGCCACGGCCATCGACCTGCTGATCACCGACAGCCTGGACCACCTGTTCGAACTGCGCCCGGCATTGAAAACACCGATCTTGCTGGTGACCGCCTACGGCAACTTCCTGCCCAGCGAACAGTCGGTCGCCCTCGCCCCCCTGCACCAACTGGCCCGGCCGCTGGCGCGCAACGCCCTGTACCAGACCTTGCGCCGCACCTTGCAGGGCCATGAGCCCGAACACCCGCTGGCTACCCCGGCCATCACCCTGGACCAAGGCCGCGCGCGCATCTTGCTGGTGGAGGACAACCCGGTAAACCAGCTGGTGGCCAAGGGCATGCTGGCCAAGCTCGGCTGCCAGGTACAGCTGGCCACCCAAGGCGCCGAGGCCCTGGAGCTACTGGAACAGGACGAGTTCGACCTGGTCCTGATGGACTGCAACATGCCGGTGATGGACGGCTACGAGGCCAGCCGGCGTATCCGCCAAAGCGGTCGCTGGCCCGACCTGCCAATCGTCGCCCTCACCGCCAACGCCATGCCCGAAGAGCGCGAGCGCTGCCGGGCAGCCGGCATGAACGACTACCTGGCCAAACCGTTCCGCCGTGAAGAGTTGCTGGCGCTGGTCGACCACTGGGTGCCGGTCAACGGCTGAGCAGGCGCTCGATGTCCGCTTCCAGGGCCTGCGGCTTGGTGGTGGGGGCGTAGCGCGTTACCTGGCCAGAGGCCGGGTCGACCAGGAACTTGGTGAAGTTCCACTTGATCTTCTGGCTGCCCAGAATGCCCGGCGCGCGCTGCTTGAGTTCGACGAACAGCGGATGGCTGCCGGGGCCGTTGACCTCGACCTTGCGGAACAGCGGGAAGCTCACGCCGAAATTGCGCTCGCAGAACTGGGCAATTTCCCGTGCATCGCCCGGCTCCTGCTTGCCGAACTGGTTGCAGGGGAAGCCCAGCACCACCAGGCCACGCGCGCGATAAGCCTGCCACAGTTGCTCCAGGCCCTTGTACTGCGGGGTAAAGCCGCACTGGCTGGCGGTATTGACCACCAGCAGCGCCTTGCCGGGGAAGTCGCCGAGCTTCTTGTGCTCGCCGCCCAGGGTCACGCAGGGGATGTCCAGTATCGATCCAGCCATGGTCGGGCTCCGGTCAGTCGCGCGGGCGCAGGTCGATGCACACCGAGTTGATGCAGTAGCGCAGGCCGGTCGGTGGCGGGCCATCGGGGAACACGTGGCCCAGGTGCGCATCGCAGCGGGCACAGGTGACTTCGGTGCGGATCATGCCGTGGGAGGTGTCGCGAATCTCGATCATCGCGGCTTCCTCGATGGGTGCGTAGAAGCTCGGCCAGCCGCAGCCGGAATCGAACTTGGTCTGCGCATCGAACAGCGGCAGGCCGCAGCAGATGCAGTGGTAGATGCCGTCGCGGCGCTCGCTGTTGTACTTGCCGCTGAACGGCCGCTCGGTACCCTTGAGGCGGCATACCTGATACTGCTCGGGGTCGAGCATCGACTGCCATTGTTCCAGGGTTTTCACGATCTTTTGCATGTAGGGACCTCGGCAGGCTGAATTTCACTGCGCACCGTCTTTTCCGGGGCGCGGGTGGCACGTATATTAGTTGGCTTCGTGTGCCAGGCGTTCAGTCTGGCACCCGCTTCCTGCCCTTTCAAACCTTTCGGCGGGGCGTAGCGCGTTTTCTCAATCGGGATCCCATCATGCAGTTCAGCAAATCGAACAAGCTCGCCAATGTCTGCTACGACATTCGCGGCCCAGTGCTCAAGCACGCCAAGCGCCTGGAAGAGGAAGGCCACCGCATCCTCAAGCTGAACATCGGCAACCCGGCGCCGTTTGGCTTCGAGGCGCCTGACGAAATCCTCCAGGATGTGATCCGCAACCTGCCCACCGCGCAGGGCTACAGCGACTCCAAAGGCCTGTTCAGCGCGCGCAAGGCGGTGATGCAGTATTGCCAGCAGAAGCAGATCGAAGGCGTCGGCATCGAGGACATCTACCTGGGTAATGGTGTGTCCGAGCTGATTGTGATGTCGATGCAGGCGCTGCTCAACAACGGCGATGAAGTGCTGATCCCTGCCCCCGACTACCCGCTGTGGACCGCCGCCGTGAGCCTGGCCGGCGGCAAGCCGGTGCACTACCTGTGCGACGAGCAGGCCGACTGGTTCCCAGACCTTGAGGACATCAAGGCCAAGATCACCCCGAACACCAAGGCCCTGGTGATCATCAACCCGAACAACCCGACCGGCGCGGTGTACTCCAAAGAGCTGCTGCTGGGCATGCTGGAACTGGCCCGCCAGCACAACCTGGTGGTGTTCTCCGACGAGATCTACGACAAGATCCTGTACGACGAAGCCGTGCACATCAGCACCGCCTCGCTGGCCCCCGACCTGCTGTGCCTGACCTTCAACGGCCTGTCCAAGTCGTACCGGGTGGCGGGCTTCCGTTCCGGCTGGCTGATCATCTCCGGGCCCAAGCACCACGCGCAAAGCTACATCGAAGGCATCGACATGCTGGCCAACATGCGCCTGTGCGCCAACGTGCCGGCCCAGCATGCCATCCAGACCGCGCTGGGCGGTTACCAGAGCATCAACGACCTGGTGCTGCCGCCCGGCCGCCTGCTGGAGCAGCGCAACCGCACCTACGAGTTGCTGAACGACATCCCGGGCGTTAGCTGCGTGAAGCCGATGGGTGCGCTGTATGCATTCCCGAAGATCGACCCGAAGGTTTGCCCGATCCACAACGACGAGAAGTTCGTGCTCGACCTGCTGCTGTCGGAAAAGCTGCTGATCGTTCAAGGTACAGCGTTCAACTGGCCGTGGCCGGACCACTTCCGCGTGGTCACCTTGCCGCGGGTGGATGACCTGGAGGCGGCGATTGGCCGGATCGGCAACTTCCTGCGGACTTATTCGCAGTAAGTACCGGCCTCATCGCCGGCAAGCCAGCTCCCACAGGATCTCCACAGGCCTGAAGATTGTGGGGTCCCTGGGAGCTGGCTTGCCGGCGATGGGCTGCAACGCAGCCCCAAAAACTCCATGGAATGTTTCTTACATCCTGCAACGCTCTATCCCACAGCCCCCGCGCCATCCTCTGCCATACTCCGCCGTACACAGTTTGAAATAGTCGCCCGATTGAATCGGCACGGCCGGCCCCTTATATACCCCGCAGTAAGCGACAACTCATCCGTCAGGAGAACGTAACAACCATGATGCGCATTCTGTTGTTTGTAGCCACCAACCTCGCGGTGGTGCTGGTTGCAAGCATTACCCTGAGCCTGTTCGGTTTCAACGGGTTCATGGCCGCCAACGGGGTCGACCTGAACCTCAGCAGCCTGCTGGTGTTCTGCGCCGTGTTCGGCTTTGCCGGCTCCCTCGTCTCGCTGTTCATCTCCAAGTGGATGGCGAAGATGACCACCGGCACCCAGATCATCAGCCAGCCGCGCACCCGCCACGAACAGTGGCTGCTGCAAACGGTGGAAGAGCTGTCCCGTGAAGCGGGCATCAAGATGCCCGAGGTTGGTATCTTCCCGGCGTACGAGGCCAACGCCTTCGCCACCGGCTGGAACCGCAACGACGCGCTGGTCGCCGTGTCCCAGGGCCTGCTGGAGCGTTTCTCGCCCGATGAAGTGCGCGCAGTGCTGGCCCACGAGATCGGCCACGTGGCCAACGGCGACATGGTCACCCTGGCGCTGGTGCAAGGCGTGGTGAACACCTTCGTGATGTTCTTCGCGCGCATCATCGGCAACTTCGTCGACAAGGTGATCTTCAAGAACGAAGAAGGCCAGGGCATTGCCTACTACGTGGCGACCATCGTTGCCGAGCTGATCCTGGGCATTCTGGCCAGCATGATCGTGATGTGGTTCTCGCGCCGCCGCGAATACCGCGCCGACGAAGCCGGTGCACAGCTGGCCGGTACCGCAGCAATGATCGGCGCCCTGCAGCGCCTGCGCGTGGAGCAAGGCCTGCCGGTGCACATGCCCGACACCCTGAAGGCCTTCGGCATCAATGGTGGCCTGAAGCACGGCCTGGCCGGGCTGCTGATGAGCCACCCGCCGCTGGAAGACCGTATCGAGGCCCTGCGCCGTCGCGGTTGATCCAACCGGTAAAACAAAAGGGCGACTTCGGTCGCCCTTTTTTTGTACACCTGTGCCGCCCTCTTCGCGGGCAAACCCGCTCCCACAGGTTCACCACACACCTTGAGGATTGTGCAGTACCTGTGGGAGCGGGTTCACCCGCGAAAGGGCCGGTGCAGGCTACACACCTCTCAGCGGCTGACCCGGTAAACCCGCTCCAACAAGCTCGACACCCCGGCCTGCAAAAACTTCGGGCTTTCTTCAATCACCTCCACAGCCTCCAGCTCATCCACCTGCCACCCGGTAAACCCCTGCCGCAGCTCTTCATCCCCGACCGAAAACGGCGGTCCGTCCAGCAAAGCCTGGTCATAATCCAGAGTCACCACCAACCCCTGGCAACCCGCCGGCAGCAAGCCCGACAACAGCTGCATGTAAGCCACACGCATCTGCGGCGGCAAGGCAATCAACGCCGCCCGGTCATACAGCCCCGCGCAATCGCCAATATCCTCGACCTTCAACGCAAAGAAATCCCCACACCAGAGCTCAACGTCACCACTGCGCCAAACTTCGAAAACCCCGCGCTGTTGCACCTCGGCTTCAAGCCCATGCTCACGAAAGAATGCCTCCACCGCTTGCCGCGACAACTCTACGCCCAACACGCGATACCCCTGCCCGGCCAGCCAGGCCAGGTCCAGGCTCTTGCCGCACAACGGCACCAGCACGCGGCTGCCCGGCGCCAGGCCAAGCGTTGGCCAGTACCTCTGCAGATAGGGGTTCACCTGTGCCTGGTGAAAGCCGATCTGGTTGTCGGCCCACCGCTGCTGCCAGAACGCTGGCTCCATGATCACTCCTGATTTTTAGATGGTTTGTCGGTAAAAGTTGGTTTGGATTTCGATCTGTAGTTGATCGAAGATGATTGCATCTTAACCGTCAGGACCCCGCCATGCTGCCCAGCCTGTTCATTTCTCATGGTTCTCCCATGCTTGCCCTGCAACCCGGCGCCAGCGGGCCTGCGCTGGCAGGGCTTGCCAACGCCCTGCCCCGGCCGAAAGCGATCGTGGTGGTGTCGGCGCACTGGGAAAGCCGCGAACTGCTGGTTACCGGCAGCGCACAACCAGAGACCTGGCATGACTTCTACGGCTTCCCACCGGCGCTGTATGCGGTTCAGTACCCGGCGCCGGGTGACCCCACCCTTGCCGGCCAGGTCAGCGAATTGCTGCAGGCTGCCGGGCTGACAGCCCGGCTGGACGCGCAGCGGCCGTTCGACCATGGTGCCTGGGTACCGCTGTCGCTGATGTACCCGGATGCGAATATTCCGGTGGTGCAGGTTTCACTGCCCAGCCACATGGGGCCGACGCTGCAGGTCAAGGTAGGCCAGGCGCTGGCGGGTTTGCGCGACCAGGGCGTGCTGTTGATCGGTTCGGGCAGCATTACCCACAACCTGGGCGAACTGGACTGGCATGCCGGGCCGGATGTGATCGAGCCTTGGGCACTGGCGTTCAGGGATTGGGTGGTGGAAAAGCTGCGGGCGAATGACCAGGAAGCGTTGCTGGGTTATCGGCAGCAGGCGCCGTTTGCGGTGCGTAACCATCCCAGTGATGAGCATTTCCTGCCGCTGTTCTTTGCACTGGGGGCTGGCGGCAAGTTCGGGGTGGTGCACCAGGGGTTTACCCTGGGGGCGTTGGGGATGGACATTTATCGGTTCGACTGAAGGGCCTCTTCGCGGGCTTGCCCGCTCCCACAGGTCCTCCACAGGCCTTGAGAGCTGTGATGCACCTGTGGGAGCGGGCAAGCCCGCGAAGAGGCCGGCACAGGCAAAAAAAAATCCCCAGCCAAAGCCGGGGATTTTTTCATTGCGCCAGGATCAATCCTCGCGGTAGCGACGCAGCTTCAGCTGCTTGCCAGCCACGCGGGTGTCCTTGAGCTTGGACAGCAGCTTCTCCAGGCCATCTTCCGGCAGCTCGACCAGGCTGAAGCTGTCGCGCACCTGGATGCGGCCGATGGCGTCACGAGCCAGACCACCCTCGTTGAGGATCGCGCCCAGCAGGTTCTTGGCAGCGATGCCGTCACGGGCACCCAGGGCAGTACGGCAACGCACGCGGCCTTCGGCCAGCGGCATCGGCGCACGGCGCTCGCGGTCACCACGCTCCGAGCGCTCGCCACGCTCACCACGCTCGGTACGCTCACCACGCGGGGCGAAGCTCGGCACCAGCGGCTGCTCACGCTCTACCGCAGCCAGGTCCAGCGCCTGGCCATTGGTGGCCTTGCGCAGCAGGGCAGCAGCCAGGGCACGCGCGCTGCAACCCAGGTCGGCGGTCAGGCGGTCGAACAGCTCACCGTGGGTGGCTTCTGCTTCGGCAACCAGCGGCGCCAGGCTCGAGGTCAGCTTCTTGATGCGGGCATCCAGCACGGCCTGGGCATTCGGCAGGCGGGCTTCGGCAACTTTCTGCCCGGTTACGCGCTCGATCACCTGCAGCATGCGGCGCTCACGCGGGGTGACCAGCAGCAGTGCACGGCCATCGCGACCGGCACGGCCGGTACGGCCGATACGGTGTACGTAGGACTCCGGGTCGTACGGCATGTCGACGTTGAACACGTGAGTGATGCGCGGTACGTCCAGGCCACGGGCAGCGACGTCGGTAGCGACAACGATGTCCAGGCGGCCATCCTTGAGCGAGTCGATCACGCGCTCACGCTGGTTCTGGGCGATGTCGCCGTTCAGCGCGGCAGCCTTGTAACCCTTGGCTTCCAGCGCGGAGGCCAGGTCCAGGGTGGCTTGCTTGGTACGCACGAAGGCGATCAGCGCGTCGAACTCTTCCACTTCCAGCAGACGCAGCACAGCCGGGATCTTCTGGTCGGCGTGGACCATCAGGTGGGCCTGCTCGATCGCGGTAACGGTCTGGGTCTTGCTCTGGATCTTGACGTGCTTGGGCTCGCGCAGGTGGCGTTCGGCGATCGAGCGGATCGACGACGGCAAGGTGGCGGAGAACAGCACGGTCTGGCGGCTGGCCGGGATGGCATCGAAGATCACTTCGAGGTCGTCCATAAAGCCCAGCTTGAGCATCTCGTCGGCTTCGTCCAGTACCAGGTACTGCACGGTCGACAGGACTTTTTCGTCACGACGCAGGTGGTCGCACAGACGGCCAGGGGTGGCCACGACGATTTGCGCGCCGTTGCGGATCGCACGCAACTGTGGGCCCATCGGGGCACCACCGTAGACGGCGACCACGTTCACGCCCGGCATCTGCTTGGCGTAGGTTTCGAAAGCTGTAGCAACTTGCAGCGCCAACTCACGGGTTGGCGCCAGGATCAGGGCTTGCGGTTCGCGCTTGCTCACATCGATCTTGTTGAGGATCGGCAGGGCGAAGGCAGCGGTCTTGCCGGTGCCAGTCTGCGCCTGGCCGATCATGTCGTGACCGGCGAGGATGATCGGGATCGATTGTTGCTGAATGGCGGACGGCTCTTCGTAGCCGGTCGCCAGAACGGCAGCAACAATATTCGGATTGAGATCGAGAGCGGCGAAGCCGCCGGTTTCCTGGGTCATGGGTCTGCCTCTAGGTGCATCCGCAAAGACCCATGCTCCAAAGCTGCACAAGCCATGAAAGACCGACAGGTCACCCAGGCAGCTTTGGCGGCGGGGATTTGCGAAAACGATTGAAAAAGAAAACGTGGGAAAGTCCGCCTAGCGGACGTGCAGCCGAAGCTGGACTCGGAGGGTTTGCACCACCTGATTTTGCGGTCCGCTAAAAGACCGGCGCGTACTATACCCGAAATCGTGCGCAGACGTGAGGAATATTTTCAGTGTGCCTGGCCAGTGTCGGGCCATCAATCACCTGGAGCTGAATCGATAATTCTTTATTGCCTGTACCGGCCTCATCGCCGGCAAGCCAGCTCCCACAGGGACAGCGCATGGCTTGAGGCCAACGCGGTCGGTGTAGGAGCTGGCTTGCCGGCGATAGGGCCAGCAGCCTCGCCACAGATTCATCAGGTAGCCGGCCGAATCTCGCGGATCAGCCCCTCAAGGCTGTACCCCAGGCGCGGCGCCAGCGCCTGGGCCCGGGCTTTCAGCCCATCCAGGTCCAGCGTCTGCTCCAGGTCCGCCGGCACCAGCAGGATCACATTGCCCTCCTTCACCGGCAGCTCCCAGTAATGCCGGTGGTACAACCCGCGCAGCAACGCCGCGCCCAGCGGCTTGCCGTCGTCGGTGGCCCACTGGTTGATCACCAGCCAACCACCCGGGTTCAGTTGCTGCTGGCAGTTCTCCAGGAAGTTCCACGCCAGGTGGCCCACCCCCGGCCCATGGTCGGTGTACAGGTCGACGAACAGCAGGTCGGCCTTCTCCGCCGTGGGCAACAGCTCCAGCGCATCGCCGATGCGTACATACAGCCGTGGATCGTCATCCAGGCCCAGGTACTCCATGGCCAGGCGCGGTACGTCCGGGCGCAGTTCGATGGCCTCGATGTCGTCCAGCGGCAGGAACTTCATGCAGGCCTGGGTCAGCGTGCCGGCACCCAGGCCGAGAAACAGCGCGCTCTCCGGCTGCTCGTGGCACAGCGCCCCCACCAGCATGGCGCGGGTATAGTCGTACTCCAGCCAGCTGGGGTCGGCCGTGAACACGCAGCTCTGCTCGATCGCATCGCCGAATTCCAGAAAGCGGTAGTCGTCGACTTCATACACGCTGATGACGCCAAAGGCGTCCTGCACCCGTGCCAGTAGCCGCTCTTCCCGTTCCGCCGCCATGCTCACCACCTACCCGCACAAAAACGCGCATTGTCCGCCAACACCCTCGATGCAACAAGCGCGGCGCCAACTGTTACCATGACCCATAGCCTACAACCGACAAGACCGAGCCCGAGATGAACCAACCGTGGAGCCCCGACAGCTGGCGCGCCCTGCCGATCCAGCAGCAACCGACCTACCCCGATGCCGCGCACCTGCTGAAGGTCGAACAGACCCTGGCCAGCTACCCGCCGCTGGTGTTCGCGGGCGAGGCGCGCGAGCTGCGCCGGCAGTTTGCCGAGGTCACCGAAGGCCGCGCCTTCCTGCTGCAGGGTGGCGACTGCGCCGAGAGCTTCGCCGAGTTCTCGGCGGCGAAAATCCGCGACACCTTCAAGGTGCTGCTGCAGATGGCCATTGTCATGACCTTCGCCGCCGGCTGCCCGGTGGTCAAGGTCGGGCGCATGGCCGGGCAATTCGCCAAGCCGCGCTCATCGGGCGATGAAACCATCGGCGACATCACCCTGCCCGCCTACCGTGGCGACATCGTCAACGGCATCGGCTTCGACGCGAAAAGCCGCATCCCCGACCCGGAACGCCTGCTGCAGGCCTACCACCAGGCCACCGCCAGCCTCAACCTGTTGCGCGCCTTCGCCCAGGGAGGGTTCGCCGACCTGCACCAGGTGCACAAGTGGAACCTGGACTTCATCGCCAACTCGGCGCTGGCCGACAAGTACCACCAGCTGGCCAACCGCATCGACGAAACCCTGGCATTCATGCGCGCCTGCGGCCTGGACAGCGCGCCGCAGCTGCGCGAAACCAGCTTCTTCACCGCCCACGAAGCACTGCTACTGAACTATGAAGAAGCCTTCGTGCGCCAGGACAGCCTGACCGGCGACTACTACGACTGCTCGGCGCACATGCTGTGGATCGGCGACCGCACCCGCCAGCTGGACGGAGCCCATGTGGAGTTCCTGCGCGGCGTGCACAACCCGATCGGGGTCAAGGTTGGCCCCAGCATGAACCCCGAAGAACTGATCCGCCTGATCGACACGCTGAACCCGGCCAACGACCCCGGGCGCCTGAACCTGATCGTGCGCATGGGTGCCGGCAAGGTCGGCGACCACCTGCCGGGGCTGATCCGCACGGTCGAACGCGAAGGGCGCAAGGTGCTGTGGAGCTCCGACCCGATGCATGGCAACACCATCAAGGCCAGCAGCGGCTACAAGACCCGCGATTTTGCGCAGATCCTGGATGAGGTGAAGCAGTTCTTCCAGGTGCACCAAGCCGAGGGCAGCCACGCCGGCGGCATCCACATCGAGATGACCGGGCAGAACGTCACCGAATGCATCGGCGGCGCCCGGCCGATCACCGAGGATGCGCTGTCCGACCGGTACCACACCCACTGCGACCCGCGGATGAATGCCGACCAGTCGCTGGAGTTGGCGTTCCTGATTGCCGAAACCCTCAAGCAGGTGCGGCGCTGAGTGCTTTTTGCTTTTCGCTTTTCGCTTTTGATCTTGCTTCTAGGCGCGCGATAGTTAAGGCGCCGCCGATTGCGACTTCAGGAGGCCGAGCGAAGGGCTTGCGGAGGGAGGTGACGGGCATGGATGCCCGTCAAGCGCTGAGGCCCCATGGATGGGGCCTGCAGCGCGTACTCCCGGGAGCAGGCCCGTAGCGAGGGGACCCCGGAGCGAAGCGTAGGGGCCGGATGATGGGAGCCGACGGTTTTTGGTTCCTTTTTGCCACGACAAAAAGGGACCCGCCGTAAGGGCGGAAGGGTGAGCCAGCGTCGCCATCGCAAATGGACTGTTCGCCCTATCAAAACCGGCGCTTAAGCTTTTGGGCTTTGGCTTTTGGCTTTTGGCTTTTGGCTTTTGGCTTTTGGCTTTTAGCTTTTAGCTTTTAGCTTTTAGCTTTTAGCTTTTAGCTTTTAGCTTTTAG
>NZ_JALLKV010000088.1:0-14659 GCF_023093815.1 Pseudomonas sp. PNPG3 | reverse complement strand
CATGCCCGTCACCTCCCTCCGCAGTCCCTTCGCTCGGCCTCCTGAAGTCGCAATCTGCGGCGCCTGAACTATCGCGCACTTAGAAGCAAAAGCCGAAGCAAGAGCAAGAGCAAGAGCAAGAGCTGCTAGGTTATGGCTGGGAGGCAATGGCCTTTTCGATGGCTGCCCGGAACGCTGGATCATCCGGCTTGGTCAGGCTGGAAAAGTTATCAATCACCTTGCCCTTGCGGTCCACCACGTACTTGTAGAAATTCCACTTCGGCGCACTGCTCTGGCTTGCCAGCTCCGCGAACAGCGGTATCGCATCTGCGCCCCGCACCGCCTGTGTCTTGGTCATGGTAAAGGTAACGCCATAGTTGGCATAACATACCTTGGCTGTCTTCTCGCTGTCGGCGTCCTCCTGCTTGAAGTCATTGGACGGCACACCAAGCATTTCCAGGCCTTGCTCGTGATATTCCTTGTACGTCGCCTCAAGCCCCTCGAACTGCGGCGCGAAACCGCAGTAACTGGCCGTATTCACCACCACCAAGGGCTTGCCGGCAAAGCGCTCGCACAGGTCCACCTGCCCCTTGCCTCGCAACTCTGGCAGGCTGCCCTGCAACAACGCCGGGCAATCAGCAGCCCAGCTCGATGCGCTGGCAACCAGGGCCAGCACCGGCACCGTCAACCAATGTGCACGCATGACTCTTTTCTCCCGCAAGACAATCCTCGAACTTGCAGGGTAGCGCCTAACAAACACTCATGCCCAGTTGCATCAACGCCATCCCGCCCTTGTGCCAGCCCCACCACACCAGCGCCAGCAACGACAGGGCGGCGAGGGCCAGTAACCCTCGAACCAGGTAGCGGTTCATGCGGCCTGGGCCTGCAGGCGGGCAACCGGGCGTTCGCGCACGGGCCAGTTGAGGGCGGCAGCCAGCAGGCTGAGCAGGATGGAAATCTGCCAGACCAGGTCGTAGCTGCCGGTGCGGTCATACACCACCCCGCCCAACCAACCGCCCAGGAAGGCACCCAGCTGGTGGAACAGGAAGACGATACCGCCAAGCATGGACAAGTTGCGCACGCCGAATACGGTGGCAACGGTACCGTTGGTCAACGGCACCGTGGACAACCACAGCAGGCCCATGGCGATGCCGAACAGATAAGCACTGAATTCGGTCACCGGCGCCCAGAGGAACAGCACGATCACTACCGCACGCAGCAGGTACAACCCGGTCAGCAGGCGCGGCTTGGACATGCGCCCACCCAGCCAGCCGGCAGTGAAGGTACCGACGATATTGAAAAGGCCTACCAGCGCCAGCACCGTGGTGCCGGTAGTCGCGGCCAGATGCTGGTCGACCAGGTAGGCCGGCAGATGCACGCCAATGAACACCACCTGGAAACCACAAACGAAAAAGCCCAGCGCCAGCAACCAGAAGCCTGAGTGCGAGCAAGCCTCGCGCAAAGCCTGGCTCAGGGTCTGTTCGGCTCCATGAGTGGGCAGAGGCCGGTCGCGCAGCAGGCCGACGAAGGGCACGATCAGCGCCACCATCAGGCCCAGTACCAGCAACGCTGCGGACCAGCCCAGCCACTGGATAAGGCCGAGAGTGCCCGGCAACATTGCGAACTGGCCGAAAGAACCGGCAGCGCTGGCAATACCCATGGCCATGCTGCGCTTTTCCGCCGGCACGGCACGCCCGACCACGCCGAGGATGACCGAGAACGAGGTGCCGGACAGACCGATACCGATCAGCAAGCCGGCACTCAGCGACAACGACCAGGCCGAGTCGGCCATGCCCATCAACACCAACCCGGCAGCGTAGAGAATACCGCCAATGATCACCACCCGCGCCGCACCCATGCGGTCGGCCAGGGCGCCGGCGAACGGTTGCGCCAGCCCCCAGATCAGGTTCTGCAAGGCAATGGCGAAAGCAAACACCTCACGCCCCCAGCCGAAGTCCGCGCTCATAGGCGCCAGGAACAGGCCGAAGCCGTGCCGCACACCCAGGGATAGCGCCAGGATCAGCGCTGCCCCCACCAATACCCACCCGCTGGTTCGCCACACCGAAGTCATTGTCGTTATCTCCAGCACATCGCAAGGTTTTACGGGTATATACCCGCTTATAGTCGTATCAATTTCAAGCCAGCTGATTGAGCAAACGGACCAGTTCATCCCGCTGCCCTGCCCCCAGCCGCTCCACCAACTCTGCCTGTGCCTGTTCCCAGGCCGGATGGGCCGCGTGCAGCAATTGGGTACCGGCCTCGGTCAGCAGCACCACGCGGTTGCGTTGGTCGTCACCATCGGCCAAGGCCACCAGCCCTTCAGCCTCCAGCACCCGCAGGTTGCGGCCCAGGGTACTGCGCTCCAGGCCCATGGCCTCCGCCAGGGTGGTGATACTAGGACGATCGAGCCGCTGCAGATGGCGCAACAGGGAAAACTGGGCGACATTGACCCCAAAGCTGGCAAGGGCCTCGTCGTAATGCCGGCTCACCCCACGGGCGGCGCGACGCAGATGGGTGCAGATGCATTCACTGGTCAACATGGATACGTGTATATACCCGCGTCATGTGTGTTGCAAGAGTTTTCACGACTGTCAGACACCTCAGCCTGGGTTCAGCCGCTTGCGAATCGGCTCGAACTCAACCGTGGCCTTGCGCGGTAGCGGGTCTGGAGTGCCCTGCTCGATTGCCTGCCAATAGCGCCACGGCACCTTGGTCGAGCCCAGTTCGTAGTCCATGCCATCCCAGTTGTCTTCACGGAAGCTGTAGAAGGCCCAGTGCAACCGGTGGCGATCCAGCACGCTGAGCACGTCTTCCAGGTATTGCCGGCAGCCCGGCAGCCTGCGCATGCAGCCGAACTCACCCACCACTAGCCGCGAGCGGGGCACGTTCATGGCCGCAGCCCAATCCAGCGGCTGGCGCAGGTATTGCGCCACACGCTGGCCATCCCACTGCTGCGTCTGCCCCGCAAACGGTGCCGGGCCGGGATAGGCGATGGGTTGCTTGCGCGTCATGTTCGGTGCACTGGTCACCAGATAGGGCTCGTACATGTGCACGCTGTACAGCACCCGCTGGTCTTCCAGGGGAGCCGGCCAGTAACCGAAGGCGTCGGCGGCGGCGAACCAGCCGGCATCGAGCATGACCGGCGTGTCCGCGTCCTCCTCGCGAATGGCCGCTATCAACTGCCGATACAGAGCCGGCAGATCACGCGCACTGCCCTGCTGCCCTGCATACCATTGCTGCATTCGCCCAAGGTCGGCATGCTCGGCCAGGCCACCGTGCTTCTCCGGAGCGGGCTCGTTGACCAGGTTGTAGGCGGCGATGGCCGGGTGACCTTTCAGCTCACGGGCCAGATCCCGCCAGAAGGCCGCAGACTGCAACCAGTAGCGTTTGTCCTGCCAGAGGCGGTCGTCGAACTGGCCCTGGTTGTTTTGCGACCAGCGCATGCCGGGTAACGAGAGCGGTGAGATGACCACCTTGAGGCCGGCCTGGTGGGCGCGGTCGAGGGTAGCTCGCAGCGTGGCCAGGTCGGCGGCAGGCAGGCCTTGGTAGGCATCGGCATCGCCGATGAGGAAATCGCGTTCCGCCGGCTGCCATTTGTCGTAGGACAGCCGCACCCAGGTCGCGCCATAACCGCTCAAGGCGTCGAAGTAGGCTTGGTCAGGTGGCAGCCGGTTGAAGCTGTTGCCACCGTGGCGGGGGTAGTTCCAGAAAGCCATGAGATCGGCTGCCACGGCGGCAGGCCCCATGGCCAACAAAAACGCAGCAAGAATGACATGACGCATGGTGCCGACACTCCTCGACAGTTTGCGGGAGGGGCAAGCATACGCCAGTGAAAAGATGCCGGTTCTTGCTGAGTTTTTTCAGGAATTTACCGACACGTTAGGCTCAGAAACGCCCTACAGACACATCTGATTGCGCTCCTGCAGGGCCCAGAGCAAGGCTCAGAGGCCCAACGCCAACCCCAGCACCACGGCCAGTTCGAGCAACTCCAGCATTGCACCAGCGGTATCGCCGGTAGTCCCGCCCAGGCGCCGGCACATCAGGTGCCGCAACCAGGCAAACACCGCCAACGCCAGCACCACGATCCACCCGCCCAGGACCAGGCAGAAAAGCACACAGCCCAGCAGCACCCAGCCGGCCGCCTGCCGGGGCAGGTGCTCGGCCAGCGCCTGCCCCAAACCGCCCTGCCGTACATAAGGTGTACTCAGGAACAGCCCGAGCATCGCCGCCCGCCCGATCAACGGTGCCAGTAGCAACTGTGCGCCAATGCCCTGCTCGACCACCACCCACAAAGCGCAGAACTTCAGCAACAGCACCAGCACCAGGGTGACCACGGCAATCGGCCCGCTACGTGGGTCCTTCATGATCAGCAAGGTGCGTTCGCGGTCACCGAAACCGCCAAGCCAAGCGTCGGCGCTGTCCGCCAGGCCATCCAGGTGCAAGGCGCCACTGAGCAACACCCACAACGTGAGCAGCAGGGCCGCGTGCAGCGGCGCAGGCGTGCCCTGCAGCAGGTAGCTGGCCAGCCACAGCAACAGGCCGAACAGCAACCCGACCAGCGGGTAGCAGAGCAGCGAGCGCCCCACCTCGCGCGGCGCCGGCATGCCTGGCAGACTCACCGGCAGGCTGCTGAGAAACTGCAAGGCAATCCACAACGGCAACATGTCAGCGCCCCTCGACCCACTGGCCGTCGTCACCCGGCACCAATCGCATGAGCGCAGCGTGGCCGACTTCGACCTGCAGCAACTGCGCCCTTGGCAAACCACGGGCACGGGCCAGCAGCAGCCGCATCACGCCGCCATGGGTGACCAGCAGCACACGCTTGCCAGCATGCTGCTGGCTCAGGCGCTCGACAGCCGCCAGCACACGCTCGGCGAACGCCTCGACCGGCTCGCCATTGGGCGGTGTAAACGCGTAAGGGTCCGCCCAGAAGCGCCCCAGCGCGTCCGCCTGGTCTTCCATGATCTGCGCCGCACTACGGCCCTCCCAGTCGCCAAAATGCAGCTCCTGCAATGCCGCTTCGCGCTGCACAGGCAGGTTCAGCCGCTCGCCCAGTTCCTCGGCAAAACACGCACAGCGCTGCAGCGGCGAACTGACCAGCACCTCCCACGGGCCGGCTTCGGCCACGGCTTGACGCATCTGCGCCCAGCCCTTGTCGGTCAAGGCATCATCAAGGCTGCCACGCAGGCCGCCCTGTTCCGTTTCGCCATGGCGCAGCAGGTCGAGGATCATGCCGGGCGGTCCGCCACCGCAGCCTCGGCGAAGGTCGCCATCTGCTCGTGCAACGCACAGGCCAGGCGCAACAGCGGTACGGCCAGGGCAGCCCCACTGCCCTCGCCCAGGCGCAGGCCCAGGGCCAGCAACGGCTCGGCCTGCAAGGCGTCGAGCAAGGCTTTGTGCCCAGGCTCTGCGCCTTGGTGGGCGAACAGCAACCAGGCCCGACACTGCGGGTTGAGGCGCACCGCCAGCAGCGCGGCGACACTGCAGATGAAGCCGTCCACCAGTACCGCGATACCCGCCTGCGCACAGCCAATGTAGGCACCGGCCAAGGCCGCGATCTCGAAACCACCGACACAGCCCAGTGCCTGCAATGGATCGTTGGCGCTAAGGCCATGCAGGCTCAACGCACGCTCGATGACCTCGGCCTTGTGCCGCACCCCGGCGTGGTCCAGGCCGGTACCCGGGCCACTCAATTCAGCCGGCGGGCAGCCGAGCAACACGCTGGCCAGGGCAGCGGCAGCCGTGGTGTTGCCAATACCCATCTCGCCCCCGATGAACAGCTGCGCGCCCTGTTCGGCGGCGCGCAGGGCACTATCGCGGCCAGCCTGCAGGGCGGCCTGCAGCTGGCTCTCGGTCATTGCTGGCTGGCAGGCGAAGTTGGCGGTACCGGCGCCCAGGCGCAGATGGCGCACGCCAGGCAGTTCCAGGTGCGGGTCGATGGTGCCCAGGTCGACCACTTCCAGACTCGCCTGCAGCTGGCGCGCCAGCACGCTGATTGCCGCGCCACCACCGACGAAGTTGCGCAGCATCTGCCCGGTCACCGCTTGCGGGTAGGCCGAGATGCCTTCCTCGACCACGCCGTGGTCACCGGCAAAAATGCTGATTGCGGCGTTATCCAAGGTCGGCCGTTCACACCCCTGCAGGCCGGCCAGCTGAATGGCCAATCCTTCCAGTTGGCCTAGCGAACCGGCAGGTTTGGTCAGCTGCTGCTGACGGGCGCGGGCCTGGTCCATGGCGGCGTTGTCGATAGGTTGGCAGGCGTCACGCCACCAGGCTTGGATCATAGTGCAGGTCCTTTGAGCATTAGGGGCAGGCCGGCCACAGTCAGCACCACGCGCTGACAGCGTTCGGCCACGGCCTGGTGCAGCCAGCCGGCCAGGTCGACATAACGACGAGTCAGCTCGCCCATGGGCACGACGCCCAGTCCGGTTTCGTTACTGACCAGGATGACCGTGCCCGGCAACTGTTCCAGGCAGGCCAGCAGCGCATCACGCTCCTCGGCCAGGCGCTGGTCGTCTTCGAGCATCAGCAGGTTGGTCAGCCACAGGGTCAGGCAATCCACCAGCAGGCATCGCCCTTCGGCCGCTTCGGCGCGCAGTACCGCGGCCAGGGCCAGGGGTTCTTCGATCAACCCCCAGCCATCGGGGCGACGCTGGCGGTGCAGCAGCACGCGTTCGTTCATTTCACCATCCAGCGGCTGGCTGGTGGCGATGTAGGTCACCGGCAGGCCACTGGCGCTGGCCAGCCGTTCGGCCAGGCGGCTCTTGCCCGAGCGGGCGCCGCCGAGGATCAGGTTGAGCATGTCAGGCCACCCCACAGAGCTGGCGCAGGCGCGCGGTGTCCAGGTGCTTTTCCACCAGGTCGGCCAGGCGTTCGATATCGCGTTCGCGCAGGGCCTGGTAGTCGACGGCCTGCACATCATCCAGCCCAGCCCAGCGCAGCAGCGCCGCGCACGACTGGCTGCCTTCAAACAGGCCGTGCAGGTAGGTGGCAAGTATCTGGCCATCAGCACTGACAGCACCATCGCAACGGCCATCGGCAAGTTGCACGGCTGGCTGCTCCACGGCAGGCCCCGTGGTGACGCCGGCATGAATTTCATAACCGGCAACCGGGACTGCTTCGAGGTTCAGTGTGCCGGCAACGTTGCGCAGTTGCTTCTCGGCTTCGAGCACCGTGGCGTAATCGAGCAGGCCAAGCCCCGGGCTGGAGCCAGCAGCCCCTTCGAGACCAAGCGGGTCATGCACTTCGCGGCCCAGCATCTGCAGGCCACCGCAGATCCCGATCAGCTTGCCGCCATAGCGCAGGTGCCGGTCGATGGCCTTGTCCCAACCGCGCTCACGCAGTTGCGCCAGGTCGCCGCGCACACTTTTGGAACCCGGCAGGATGATCAGGTCGGCGGCCGGGATCGGCTGGCCCGGGCCGATGAACTGCAGGTCCACCTGGGGGTGCAGGCGCAGTGGGTCGAAGTCTGTGTGGTTGCTGATACGCGGCAGCACCGGGACGATCACCTTGAGCACGCGCTCGGCCTTTGCCCCCTGGCGTGCGTCGATGCCGTCTTCGGCTTCCAGATGCAGGTCGTTAACATACGGCAGCACGCCCAGTACCGGTTTGCCGGTGCGCTGTTCCAGCCAGTCCAGCCCCGGCTGCAGCAAGGCGATGTCGCCGCGGAAGCGGTTTATGACAAAGCCCTTTACCCGCGCCTGCTCACTGGGCGATAGCAGTTCCAGGGTGCCGACGAGATGGGCGAACACACCACCACGATTGATGTCGGCAACCAGGATCACCGGGCAGTCCACCGCTTCGGCAAAGCCCATGTTGGCAATGTCACCGGCACGCAGGTTGATCTCTGCCGGCGAGCCCGCGCCTTCGACCATGACCACCGACCAGGCAGCACTCAGACGCTGGTGCGAAGCCAGCACCGCCTGCATGGCGATAGCCTTGTAGTCGTGGTAGGCCACCGCGTTCATGCTGGTAACGGCACGGCCATGGATGATCACCTGGGCGCCGGTGTCGCTGTTGGGCTTGAGCAGCACCGGGTTCATGTCGGTGTGTGGTTGCAGCCGGCAGGCCTGGGCCTGCACCGCCTGGGCCCGGCCGATTTCACCGCCATCGGCGGTCACCGCGCTGTTCAGCGCCATGTTCTGCGGCTTGAACGGCACCACGCCGACGCCCTGGCGCAACAGCCAGCGGCACAGTGCGGTCACCAGCGTGCTCTTGCCAGCGTCGGAGGTGGTGCCTTGCACCATGAGGGTGGTCATGCCGTTTCCTTCTGATAGGCCGCCAGGGCTTGGGCCAGGCGCTGTTCGTCCGCCGCACAGGCTGGCAGCCCCAGGCGTATCGCCTGCGGCTGCTCGAACAGCCGCACCAAGATGCCGCGGCGGGCGAGAAAGTCATGCAGTTGCGCAGCGTGCTCGCTGCGTACGTACTGGAACAGATCGCAACCACCGCTGGGCGCCAGGCCGGCGCTGCGCAACAGCATAGCCAGCCGCTGGCTGGCGGCAGCGCAGCGTTCGACCTGCACACGCTGGGCGACGTGGTCGGCCAGGCTGGCCTGGGCCAGCACCCGGGTCGGGCCATTGACAGTCCACGGGCCGAGCAACTCGGCCAGGCGCAGCAGCAGGCTGCGTTCGGCGGCAACGAACCCCAGGCGCACACCAGCCAGGCCGAAGAACTTGCCGAACGAGCGCAGCACGATCAGCCCCGGGCGCTCGGCACAATCGACCACGCTTTGCGCCGGGGTGTTGTCCATGAACGCTTCATCGACCAGCAGCCAGCCACCGCGGGCGGCCAGGCGCATGTGCCAATCCAGCAGGCGTTCACGCGGCACCCGGCGGCCGGTAGGGTTGTTGGGGTTCACCAGCACCAGTACGTCGAGGCTGTCGAGCGTCGCCTCGACCTGCGCTTCATCCAGCTCCAGCAACTGGTGCCCCGCCCGTTGCCACGCGTATGGATGCTCGGCATAGCATGGCGTCAACACCCCTACCCGGCCGGCTGCGCGCAACAGCGGCAAGGCCTGGATCGCGGCCTGGGAACCGGCCACCGCCAGCAATTGGCGGGCGCCGTAATACGCACGCGCGGCGTCCTCCAGGCCGTCCTCGGTCTCCGGCAGGCGGGCCCAGGCCTCCATGGGGATCGGTGGAATCGGGAAAGGCCATGGCGCAATGCCGCTGGACAGGTCGAGCCACTGCTCGCGGGCGATGCCGTATTGCCGTACCGCCCGCAGCAGGCGGCCTCCGTGTTCAAGCATTGATATAGGCCCCCAGGCAGATCACCAGCAGCCACAGCCATACGCCGCGCTGCACCAGGCCCCAGCCACGATCGATGGCGTCGGCGTCGGCCATTGGCCCGTCACCCAGGCGTGGCCGCTCATGCAGCTCGCCGTGGTACACCGCCGGGCCACCGAGTTCCACCCCCAACGCACCAGCACCGGCGGCCATCACCGGCCCGGCATTGGGGCTGTCCCACAGCGGGCCCTGCTTGCGCCAGCAGGCCAGGGCCAGGCGGGTCTTGCCCAGCAGCGCGTAGGTCAACGCCACCAGCCTGGCGGGAATATAGTTGAGCACATCGTCGACGCGCGCCGCGCACCAGCCGAAGCGTTCGAAGCGCTCGTTGCGGTAGCCCCACATGGCGTCCAGGGTGTTGCTCAGGCGGTACAGCACCACGCCCGGCGCGCCGGCGACCACGAACCAGAACAGCGCGGCGAATACAGCATCGCTGCCATTCTCCAGTACCGATTCGGTGGCCGCCCGGGCAACCGCAGGTTCGTCCAGTTCACGGGTTTCGCGGCTGACCAGGTAGCCCACACGGCGCCGCGCTTCTTGCAGGTCACCCTGGCGCAAGGCACTGGCCACTGGCAACACGTGTTCGCCCAGGCTGCGCAGCCCGACGGCGCAGTACAGCGCCAGCACGTCGACCAGCCAGCCGATGTACGGCAGCCAGGAGAGGATCAGTACCACCAGGGTAAGCGGCACCACGGCCAGGAACCATGCGCTCACCCCGTGGCTGCGCCAGCCGCGCCCACCTGCATTCAGGCGGCGCTCGAGGTTACTGGCCATGTTGCCGAAGGCTACCAGCGGATGGCGCCGCTGCGGTTCGCCCAGCAAGGCATCCAGGGCCATCCCGGCCACGGTCAGCAAGGCCACGCTCATTGGCGCTCTCCCCATTGGTTCTCAAAGAGCATTTCACTCAAGGGCCGTTCCTCGGCCCAGTTTTCCAGCACCAGCATCGGTGCCGGGTAGAACTCGGTTACCGGCCCCAGGCACAGCACCGCGACCGGCTTGGCCCCGGCCGGCATGCCCAGCAGCGCCGCCAGCGCCTGCGGGTCGAACAGCGACACCCAGCCCATGCCCAGGCCTTCGCCACGGGCTGCCAGCCACAGGTTCTGGATGGCGCAGGCCAGCGATGCCAGGTCCATTTCCGGCAGGGTGCGGCGGCCGAAGATATGCGGCTCGCGGTTGTCCATCAGGGCGGCCACCAGCAACTCGGCGCAGTCATTGATGCCCTCCACCTTCAGTTTCATGAAGGCGTCGGAGCGTTCGCCCAACGCTTCGGCGGTACGCACCCGCTCTGCTTCCACCAAGGCCTGGATGCGCGCACGCAGGTCGCGCTGGGTGATGCGGATGAAACGCCAGGGCTGCATCAGCCCGACGCTGGGCGCCTGGTGCGCGGCAGCCAACAGGCGGCCCAGCAGTTCCGGGGCTACCTTGCCACCGGCGAAATGGCGCATGTCACGGCGTTCGCCGATGGCCCGATAGATCGCGGCGCGCTCGGCGTCGCTGTAGGCGTGTTCGCTCATGGTCGCAACAGCGCCGCCGCCGCATCAGGGTTGGAGGGAAAGTAGAAGTGCACGTAGGAAGCCGTCAGCCGACCCAGACGATACACCGCTTCGTTGCCACGCCCGCCGTTGGGGCTCAGACCACGTGCGATCGGCTCCAGTACGGTACTGGTCAACGAATGGTGATAGGTGTGACCGCGCAGGGTGCCTTCCGGCAGTTCCACCGCCTGCAGGGCCAAGGCAGCCAGGCGCTTCTGCATGGTCGCTTCGCCCGGCAGCAGGCCGAGCAGCTCGGCACGCTCGCCGACCACGTCGGTCAGGGCATCAAGCAGGTACAGCATGCCGCCGCACTCTGCCAGCAACGGTTTGCCCTGGGCGTGATGGGCACGGATCGCCTCGCTCATTGGCGCGTTGGCAGCCAGGGCGTGGTGGTGCAGTTCGGGATAACCGCCTGGCAGATACAGGCTGTCCACTGCTGGCAGTTCGCGGTCATGCAGCGGCGAGAAAAACTCCAGCTGCGCGCCCAGGTTGCGCAGCAGGTCGAGGTTGGCGCCATAGGTGAAGGCAAAGGCCTCGTCCCGCGCCACGCCAATGCGCACACCGGTCAACGAGGCGGTAGTGGCTTGCGGCTCGGGTTCGGCAAAGGTCACTGGCGGCGGCAAGGCGGCATCGCAACTGGCGCCAAGCGCCTCGGCAGCGGCATCCAGGCGAGCGTCCAGGTCGTTCAGCTCGCTGGCCTGGACCAGCCCCAGGTGGCGGCTGGGTAGCTCTATACCGCGCTCGCGGGACAAGCCGCCATACCAGCGCAGGCCTTCGGTCAGGCTACCTTCCAGCAGTTGCGCGTGGCGCAGGCTGCCCACCCGGTTGGCCAATACACCGGCAAACGGCAGGTCCGCCTGGTAGCGTGCCAAGCCCAGGGCCAGGGCGCCAAAGGTCTGGGCCATGGCCGTGCCGTCGATCACCGCCAGTACCGGCACGCCGAAGTGACGCGCCAGGTCGGCGCTGGACGGCGTGCCGTCGAACAGCCCCATCACCCCTTCGATCAGGATCAGGTCGGCCTCGCCGGCGGCTTCCCACAGCAGGCGGCGGCTTTCCTCGGCGCCGATCATCCACAGGTCGAGCTGGTACACCGGCGCGCCGCTGGCCCGTTCGAGGATCATCGGGTCGAGGAAGTCGGGCCCGCACTTGAACACCCGGACCTTGCGCCCGAGGTTGCGGTGCAGCCGGGCCAAGGCAGCGGTGACAGTGGTCTTGCCCTGGCCTGAGGCCGGCGCCGCGATCAGCACGGCAGGGCACTGGCGCGGCTGGCTCACAGTTCCACGCCCTTCTGTGCACGGATGCCGGCCTGGAAGGCGTGCTTGAGCATGCCCATCTCGGTCACGGTGTCGGCCAGCTCGATCATCTCGGGTTTCGCGGCACGGCCAGTGACGATCACATGCTGCATCGGTGGGCGGGCCTGGATGTCGGACAGCACCTGGTCAAGGTCGAGGTAGCCGTGCTTGAGGGCGATGTTCAGTTCATCGAGCACCACGAACTGCACGCTCGGGTCTTGCAGCAACTGGCGCGAAACGGCCCAGGCGGCTTCGGCGGCGGCGATGTCGCGCTGGCGATCCTGGGTTTCCCAGGTAAAGCCCTCGCCCATCACGTGGTAGCGCACCTGCTCGGGGAAACGGCGGAAGAACAGCTCTTCGCCGGTGCTGTTGCGGCCCTTGATGAACTGCACCACACCGCATTGCATGCCATGGCCCAGTGCGCGCGCGAGCATACCGAAGGCCGAGCTGCTCTTGCCCTTGCCATTGCCGGTCAGTACCAGCAGCAGGCCGCATTCGTTGGGGGAATTGGCGATGCGTTCGTCGATGATCGCCTTCTTGCGCTGCATGCGCGCCAGGTGGCGTTCGTCGCGTTCGGTGGATTCGCTCATCAGGGTTCTCCGCTGGCTGGCGCCACGGCAACGCGCGGCGACAGGTAAAAGGCGGGCAGACGGAGAACGCGCAGGGGCCGTGGCCGTACGCCACGGTGCACCGCGCATCACCCTCCGTGATGCCGTTGGCAGTATCAGGCCGGTCTCCGGGCTTGTGAGCGGGCCTTGGCCCAGGCCTGCGCGCCTTCCCGGGTGCTTGCACCCAGTGGCCCTGCGCGGCCGTGACTCACCTACCGTTGCGGGGGCAGCGCCGGAATCGCGCCATGCTGGCACCCACCGGCTTCCCAGTTTCACCCTGCCCAGTCGGGGCTGGCAGGGCACCTGAAACACGCGCGAAGGTTAGAGGGTTGGACCGGGAGCGTCAATCGAAGCGGGCCGCTTTGCAGCCGAACAGGCTCCGCCTGGGTAATGGCCAATTCACCTTGTTGTGCCACACTGAATACAGTGATATCACATAGCCATCACTTTCGGCTGAACGCGATCACAACTACAACAGGAGAGCGCAGCATGCGAGGCCAGATCATCAACAACCCGCGCCTGGAGTTTCTTTCTCCGGTGCTGGAGCGCTGGGGCGACTGTATCGACCGCTTCAACCAGTTTGCTGGCGATGCCGAAGCACCTTACTGGCATGGCGCCGCCGCCAATACGGGGCTGCTTGCCGCAGCGGCCTGGCAAACCGAACTGGCGGCGCTGCAGCAGTTTGCCGGCAAGAAGCAGCGCGACGAAGGTGAACACGAAGGGCGCTGCGACCTGTCGATCAGCAGTGCCGATGAAGCGCTGTACCTCAGTGTCAGTCAGCGCTGGCCAAGAATCGCTCGGCTGGACATGGCCGACGCCCTGCAGCAGACCACTGCCTTGGCGCGCCAGGTGGCCTACCCCAGCCAGTTGAAAGCTGGTGCGCTGTTCATCAGCCCGTGGAAGGCTGGCCAGCATGCCAGCCCCGAGGAACTGCAGGACCTGGTCGACGATCTGCAGAAACATACCGCCTGTGCCATCGCCTGGTACTTCCCGTATGCCTACCGCAAGTTGCACAACGAGCTGGGGCAGTATTTCCCGGGGGTGGCGTTGTTGCTCAAGCAGGCTTGAAGCAACTTCGGCTCAGGCCGGGCGACGTGGCTTCTGTGGGAGCGGGCGTGCCCGCGAAGAACCCAACGCGGTGACTGGCACCGGCTGCGCCGGTGTTCGCGGGCGCGCCCGCTCCCACAGAGCCCCTGCTAAATCTTTCAGTTATATGCGGCTCCATGAGAGCGCGGCCCGTGCCGCGAATGGCCTGCGCGCGTTTCAGGTCCTAACGCATCATGCCGAGTTCGGCATCATCCAGCAGCGCTTTGCCCAAGGCGCAAAGGTAGTGCGCGGCCCAGATCAGCTTTGGCTTTTCTTCCATCAGGCCGTCGATGGTCAGGTCCCGCGCATAGCCGATCAATTCCGAGGCTTGTTCGCGGGCGTTCTGGCAGGAGATGCCGGGTTCGATGCGGAACAGGGGGTGGGTCTGGTTTTCACCTTGAAAGAATATGGTTTTGCCGACTGTGCATTTCGTGTCTTCGGTGGTCATTTAAGGCTCCTGTCGTAGTGAAGCGACCACCAACCGCGGCTAAACAGTATGGTGGCAGCTGTACGTGGGTTAGCCGACCGGGACGTCAGGCACCCGGCGCACCCGCAGGTGCCCCACGCACAGCCGCCATAAGGCGTCAATGCCGATTACTCGGTATTGCTCAGCTGCGGTGTCTGACGATTTCGGGCGGCTAACCCGGTCATTGAAGGTCAACGACATGCCGAGACTAGAGGCCGCATTTGGCGCGCGCAACGGAGAATAGGTGTTAAGAGTATCTTTGGGAAACGGCCTACAAGAAAGGTGTTAAATCTGATTCTTGGTCTCGCCCCGACGCCACAGCGCATCTCACTGGCACATTGAGTCACCACCAGACCTGCATGCTCTTGCTCTTGCTCTTGCTCTTGCTCTTGCTCTTGCTCTTGCTCTTGCTCTT
>NZ_JALLKV010000087.1:0-14691 GCF_023093815.1 Pseudomonas sp. PNPG3 | reverse complement strand
TGCCCGAACACAAGACCCGCATGACCATCAAGAGCCAGACCCACAAAGGCGATGGCTTCAACGAGCTGCGCTTCGAGGACGAACTGGGACGACAGGAAGTCTTCATCCACGCAGAAAGAGACCAGAACAACATCGTCAAACATGATGAAACCACGCAAGTCGGGAACGACCGCACCGAGCGTGTCGAAAGGGATGAGACCCTTTCGATTGGCCAGGACCGCCGGGAAGAGATTGCCCGGGACGAGTCCGTCAATATCGGTCAGGACCGGACCCACCAAATAGGCAACGACGACACCCTGACCATTGGCCGGACTCATACCATCATCACCGGCCTGGACCGGATCGAACAGGTCGGCAACCACCGCCAGGACATCACCACAGCCAATCACACGGTAGAAATTGGCGGTCACCTGGAACAGAGCGTGGCCGGTCACAACACCTTGCAGACCGGGGAAGCCATCCGCCACACAACCAAGGTCTATGACATCCAGGTCAGCGAAAGCCTGACTATCAGGAGTCCGGCCGGGTTGCTGCGCATAGATCGTGCCGGTATCACGTTGGACGGACTGGCACTGGCCTTCAAAGGGCCTGTGAGTCAGCAGGCCAAATGCAGCCAGCACATGACATCGACCTTCGGCGTACCAGAGCCCGGCGAGCCCATTTGCCTCAGCTGCTTGCTGAGAGCGATCGCGGATGGCCACAACATGATTCGCATGGAAGGAGCAAGCTGATGCCAAGCCCATTTATCAGAACTATGGTGGAGGTGCTGCGTACCTCCGACCGCTATCGTCTGAGCGCGATCGTGGAAATGGCCAAGCTGTCAACCAGCGTGCAGGAAAAGTTGACCCGGCACTATGAAGATCGCTGCTGGCCACTATTGCAACAAACCCAATTCCACAACCTGCGAACAGCAGGCCCTTGGCTGTTCGGGTCGCGGCTAGGCTCCGATGTGTCGGCCCAGTACGATTTTCAATGGCAACTCGAACAGCTTGCTTCGGGCGCGGTTTGCGGCTGGATCGTCAGTGCGTTACCAACTGCCCAACTTGCCCAGAATCTTAGCCACGCCAACATCGTGACGGGAGCAGACGGCCATTTGTACCTCCTGCGTTTCCACAACGCTGCAGCTTTGCGAGTGCTGGATACATATCGTGAGCTGCCAGGGATAAGCGAATGGCTAGCTCCCATCCATCACTGGTGGTCGCCTGTAGCGCACCCGAACAAGCGGTTGTGGCTACAAGTATCCGGTGCTGATCAGCCTCCGCCCCTGCACCTCCCACAAATCACGCTAAACGAAGAATGTTGGGCTGAATTGGCGGGAGACCCGCTGAGCTATCAACTTGCCGAGTTGATCAAGGACGAGCCGTCTTGTGCGGCCTTCGCCACTGCTTGCCACGGAACAAGGGTTGGTTTGATCCAACACTACCTGGATCAGGCGCGCGAGCAAGGCTTGGACCGTGAGGAAGACCTCATCAGCTATGTGCTCGTACTAGCTCGCCACGGTGAACAACTCAGTAGCTCGCAAGCCTGGCAGGACGCGATTGTCGCAACACGCGAACAGCAAACATCCTTGATGGACAACGTGCAGCGATGCCTGCGCGCCAAGAAATGAGGTACACAGCCATGGACTCGGTCACCGAAACCCTCGAACTTTGCAGACGCATCACCACTGGCTACCGCCCTGCCTTGCGCAACAGCCCTGTCGCCAACTGCACACGCCGTTTCGAACTGCTGCCCCTGCGCTATGCCGCCGTCGGTGGCAATCCGGCACAACGTACCCGCCTGCCCAAATTGCCGGACTACCTCAGCCCCTTTCAGGATGTCGGCGAGCTGACCCATTCTGGCTATGCCATCCGCCCTTTGCGCGAAGGCTTCCTCTACCTGCTGATCAAGCGTCACAGCGAATCGGCCTATCAATGGCACAGCCAGTACCGCGTTGCCCCCAACGGCTCTCTGCTTTACATCAGCGCAGACGCGCCTTGGGAATCCGCTCCCAACGCCGCCAACCTGGAGGAGATCATTCGCGGCTTTGGCTGGACTATCACTCTTTACGATCTGGATGACATCCAGGAACTGCGCCCTTTGTTCAGCCCCTCTCCACTGACCCCACGTATGCTCGATAACTATCGCCTACTTGAGGACGAATATCGCAGTAGTCTGCCGGCCATCGATATCGCCCGATTAATCCAGCCCTCCGATGCACCGCCGCAAGCCCATGTACTCAAGCACGATCAACTTGGCTGGGTCGCCGATTTCAAAGCCCAGGAGGATTCCGACCTGAAAGCACTGCTGGACCTGCAGCCGTTCAACAACGACCAGATCGTCTCGCCGCATGCGTCACGACAAGCCCTGGCACCTCTGGTTAATCAAACCAAACCCCGCGGCGCCGCAATCGTCATCGAAGACGCCATCGGTATCACCCAAGAGCTCAATGCCTGGCGCAATGCTGCCGTCGACGACGTAAAGACCAAGTGGCTGCGGCGCGGCGTAGAACCAGGCGTGGATAACGAGCGCAGGCTGCTGGTCGCGCAATCGTTCCTGGAGATCGAGAAGCTCTATCCGCAGATGATGGCCGACCGGATCGTCAAACGCGAAGTCATGGCCGAGACCATTCGCAACCAGCCGGCCACGCCGGTTGAGTTCTATGCATTTTCCGATCGGGCCAGACAACAGGCCGATGCGCATGATGAGCGGATGAGACCACACCTTGAGAAGTTCGAGCGCGGCGTGCGCGCCAAGGTCCAGGACCGTCAGGATACCGGTGAATTCAGCAAGAAGTTCGACCAGAAATATGGCCATCTGGTCGACCGTCAGGCGATGCACGATCAGCTGGAAAGTTTCGAGCAAGCCATGCAACAGGCCCACCAGGAGTCAGAGGATCGGGCCAAGGATCATGCCCGCTGGTTGATCAGTGAACGCCTACTAAAGGCCCTGGACCGTTACGACAATGCTGACCTGATCAATGGCCTGGCCTTTGCCGAGCAGACCGGCCAATGCGTTATCGGCATGGAGCTCAGTGAATGGGGAACGACGGTGCTGGACCACTGGTGGCGCAGTGATGTTGCTGATCGGAGCAACCTGGCGATACGGGGTATCACGTACAACCAGGATGACATTCGTGATGCGCTCGCGGCGCTACGGGAAGCGGCCATGGCCAAACCTCCGTCGGAATCATGGTTCGTGCTGCGTGAGTCACTTGTCCGACAAGCGCACATTGCGGCGAATGCTTTCGGGCGCGCCAACGCTTTATATGAAGAACTGCAGAACAGAAACAGCCACGCCAGCATCGGCCTATACGCCTGGTACGTGGCGCTGGGCCGACAAGTGCTTCGTACCGGAGCCCCCAACAGTCTGGACCGTGCCCTGCACCATGGCCTGCGCCTGACTCTGTTTGCTTCGGTACATGAGACAGCTGTCGACATTCGCCTGAGTGAAGCCGCTCGTAGCGGGCAGCCATTGAATCCGCAGCGCAGCGCTGGCCAGGCAGGACGATACTTGGACCAAGCCTGGGCCGAAGGATTGATGCAAGCCAATAAGAGCGACTTCTACAAAGTGCGTGTCTCCGGTCTTGTATGCCTGCTGGAAGGGATGCTGATGGCGTTCAAGGCCCGCGAACTGCCCGACAGTGATGTACGGATTAAGACCGAACTCATGGCAGCCGCCATGACCACGGCTGCGGCGGGTTTCGAGATTGGGGCCAGCTATGTGGAGCAGGTGGTGACGCGTTACGGCGCAAATAGCGTGTCCGGTAGAGGTGCGGTTGCGACCTTGGGGAGGTTGAAACTCTGGGGAGCCGGATTAGCGGGGACGGGAGGGTTCGTACTGGCTTGGTGGGACTTCGCCGACGGGGTAAAAAATCACACTCAACATAATGTCTCAACGAAATCTTGGACATTGAGTGGGGCCTACTTTACGCGCGCACTGGCTACACTTGCTTTATCTATCGGAGAATTGGGAACTGCTATAGGAATAGCTAAGCCCTTCTTCGATCGCCTTACGATCAATAATCAGAGCAAACTCATACGTCTTGTAGGGCGATCATTAGGCAGCCTAGCTACCAGACTGGGTACGCAGGCGGCTCGTTTGCTGTTAACCAAATTAATTTTAGGAGCGTTCTGGGTAGGCCTGCTACTAACCGCCATTATTTTCTTGCTTGAGGACGATGCGCTGGAAAAGTGGTGCAAGCGGAGCAGCTTTCGCTTGGAAAAGGGCTCTAAACCTTACGATGAACAAGAAGAGTTAGCAGCCCTGTATTCAGCTTTCAGCGAGGTCCTTTAATGTATCTTATCGAGCGGGGGCTGTGGCAGATGGCGATTGAATCCGAGGCTAAGCGCAAGAAATTCGAAGTGCAAAGGAGCTCGACTGTAGAGCGCGCTGACAAGGATTTCCATGAAGATGACTTGAATAAAGACATACACTTCAACAGTGTCAGCGAAAAACCAAATGCACGCGGCCCCATATTTTCTTTCAACGATACATATATGGAAATGCGCTGCGGCGGGTCGGAAGAAAAACGCGGCATTATCACGATGATGACGCTTGGCAGTTTAGGCCCAATGACTTACGCATGGCTGCACATAACGTTTGGCTCCATCTATATCAATGCGACTCAACCCGATTTCTTTTCTGCGTTCTCGGTCCTATTCAGCGCGTACATGCTATCAATTGGCGGAGCCATTTATTACTTATATGCCAAATACGGATTTCGTTTTACTCGACTTGAAATGCTTACCAGCCGCCATTTGCTCATTCGTTTCAATCGAAAAACCCAGCAAGTTCACCTCCATAGACCAAGCTACTGCGGAGGTATAGCAACATTCCCTTGGAGAACAACCGGAAGCACCGGCGTCAACCCTGAAGACGACTCCCTCAGCGCGGGCATGAGGCTGTGCTTGGTCTGGCACCCCAGCCGCACTGGCCTCCCTCACATGGAAGTGGCCCTACTCGGCAAGCAAGGCCAAGGTGGTAGCGAACTTCGGGACGAGTGGGAGTTCATTCGCCGCTATATGGAAGATGGCCCACATGCCGTCCCCCGCCCCCGTCTGAGCACCCAACTCCCCTCGCCCGTCCAGGCATTCAGCGCCCAGTTCGAAGGATTGGGTCGTTTCTTCCGGAAAAGCAGTTGGCTGTTCAAAGTCGTCCTGCTCCTGGTTTGGCCCGCCTTCGTCATTATCGGCACCGGCCATTGGCTGAGCTTGCTGTTGTGCTGGCGACCGCGCTGGCCGAAGGTTATCCGCGAAGCTGGCATGCCCGGTAAGCCCGTCCCAGCGGTGACAGCGCTGAGCGACTACCCACCTGAGATCCAGAAGCGCCTGCTCGCCAATGCCGATCGCTGGCAACTCAAACCCGGCAAGCGACCAGAGAAAAAGCCACGCAAGTTACGTACGTCGAGATCGAAGGTGCACCGACCGGGTAGCTGATGCTACGAATGGGTCGGTACCACCTGCCCCAGTCCCCAACGTTGGGGACACGGTACCCAACGGCCCACCCCCTGCAATCGCCCTTGCAAGAGAAATGGATCCCTTGCCCTGCAAGGGCTGCAGCACATTTTTTCTGCCTTGGCACGCCTATTGCCGATCTCCTGCCAGACGCCCCAAGTCCATGGGCCCGTTTGCAGGAGGAAATGTCTCATGCACCGACCGATACCCCACCCGCTGGCATTGGCCATTTTCGCCGGCATGCTCCAACTCCCGGCGCAGGCTGCCTTGAACGCTGTCGATCCAGGCGCCTATGTTCCCGCCAACGGTGGTTTCCCAGCCTGGTACCAGGACAGTCACGGTCGTACCCTCGACCTGTGCCTGACAAAGGCGGTCAGCTCGCGTGTGCCTGGCGCACCCGGCGCACCTTCGTACATGTGCACGCTGCTGCCCACCCCCGGCGTGTTCGACGATACCCAACCCATCGTCTTCCCCACCAACTTCCCTGACGAAGCTTTCTGGTTCACCGCCGATGCCGCCATCGTCGACGCCACTCGCGGCATCGACCTCAGCTACGGCACCGCGATCGAAGCGGCATTTGCCGCCGAAGAACCGGTCGACGGCGACCAGGTCAGCTTCGCCCGGGTGCGTATCCGGGTCGACGTGCCAACCGCCGGCACCTACGTGGTCACTCACCCCTACGGCGTCGAAGTGTTCGACGTACCTGCGCCCGGGCGCCGGGCGATCAACATGACCCGCGACATCGGCATTGCCGGCGCAGGCGACTTCACCGGCGCCCTGAAAGGCGATGTCGGGCCGTTCCTGCGCAGTGTCAACGGCCCCTACACCGAAGGCAGCGAGCGCTTCATCGGCGACCCGAACCTGGAAGAACGGGTGACCGGCAGCCCCTTCAATACCAACTACGTGCGCATCGAAGGCCCCGGCGGCATCGACCTGCGCACCGAGCTGTTCGCGGTTTCGGGCAAGCTTTCCGAAGTGACCCTGCCAACCCCGCTGATGCCGCAACGCAGTACCTACTCGCGGCATACCGAGAACGGCGACCTGCGCGCCCAGCAGGACATCTTCGTGATGGCCCCGCCGCCACCGGCCAGCGTCACCCTGACCAGCCAGACACCCAACCTGAACCTCACCGAGGCCAACGGTACCGGTGCCTGGTACGCCCAGTCGGTGCTCGACCCGGCCGCCGGGACGATCCTGACGCTGACCGCCGACAACAGCGTGGCGATCCCTGCCAGCAGCCTGACCACCGCCAATGTACCGCTGACCGACCTGGTCGTTATCACCCAGGCCCAGTTCCGTCTGTCCACCGGCGAGCTGACCTTGGTGGCCAGCACCAGCGACGAAACCACGCCGCCAGTGCTCACCGCACACACCGGCAACGGCGCGCTGATCGGCAACCTGAGCGGCACAGGTGCCGTGAAGACGCTGAGCACCAGCCTGTCGCCGATCCCGCCGGCCAAGGTGCAGGTCACCAGTACCAACGGCGGTAGCGACACCGAAGACGTGGTGCTGGTGCCATGAACAGACAAAGGCTCAGCCTTCAAGGAGGCAGCATGAACACTTGGTCGCGCCGTGCGCTGTTGGCCGCCGGTTTCTCCCTTACCGTTACCAGCGCCGCGTTTGCCGCGCTGTCCGATGTCGACCCGGGGCCCTACACCTTCGCCACCGGTGGCTATCCGATGTGGTACAAGGACAGCCTCGACCAGTCCCTGGAGCTGTGCCAATCCCGTGCTACCAGTACGCGTGCGCCAGGCGCGCCGGGGGCACCGGCGTACATGTGTACCTTGTTGCCCGAGCCTGGCATCTATGACGATGCCCTGCCGCTGGTGTTCCCGGACAACTGGCCGCCCGAGATGTTCTGGTTCCTGGCGGAAACCGCCATTCCGCAGGTCGGCAACAGCGGCTATGAACTGGAGGTTTATGTAGCCGGGGTGGAGGCTGCCTTCGCCGCCGAAAACCCTGTCGATGGTGACCAGCAAAGCTTCGCCCGGATCCGCATCCGTGCTTCGGTCCCAAGTACCGGTACCTACACCATCACCCATCCCTACGGGGTGGAGACGGTCAACGTCACCACGGCGGGGCGTCGGGCGATCAACATCACCCGGGACATTGGCATTGGCGCACCAGGCAACTTCCGGGGAGCGCTGGCGGGGGCGATCGGCCCTTGGCTGAAGGGTGTTGGCGGGCCTTACACCGAGGTCAACCCCGATACCGGCGCCATCGAAACCTACATCGGCGACCCCAATATCACCGAGGCGGTGACCGGCAGCCCCTTCAATACCAACTTCGTGCGCATTCAAGGCCCCGCTGGCACCATCCAGACCAACACCTTCACTGTTTCAGGCAAGGTACTCGACCAACGGGCCCAGACCCCGGTCAGCCTGGAACGCGCCACCTATTCGCGCAATGCCACCGGCACCCGTACGGAAGTGTTCGCCAAGGCGCCCAGCACAGCCAGCCTGTGCATGCGCAATGGCATTGCCTTGGTCGGCACCCCGCCTTCGCCGTGCCAGTACACCCTCACCGCCGACAACAACGGGCTGTTCTTCCACCAGCAGTTCGGCCAGGAAGCACCGCCTGCAGTGGTGGTGGTCACCGCCAGCGACAGCGCCGGCGGTACCCAGCCGACCGCGCTGTCGAGCAAGCTCACCGACGTGGTCAAGGTCGGCACCGCACGCTACGACTGGGCCAACAAGCGCCTGTTGATAGAGGCCCGTTCCAGTGACGAAGTGGCGGTCCCGGACCTGATCGCCCAAGGCTACGGTCGCCTGTCCAAGGCGGGCACGCTGCAGAGCCTGACCGTCAACGACGTGCCGCAGCCACCAGCCACCATCACGGTGAAATCGGCACGCGGCGGCAGCGATGTCGAACCGGTAGTCGTGGTCGGCAACGCGCCGGTCGAGGCGGCCAACCAGCCGCCGCTGGCCCAGGCCGATACCGGCAGTACCAGCGTGGGCATCCCGATCACCCTCAACCTGCTGCAGAACGACAGCGACCCGGATGGCAACGTACCGCTGACCATCAGCGACCTCACCCAGCCCGGTACCGGTCTTGGCGGCGTGGTGATGAACGGCACCACCTCGGTCACCTACACCCCGCCAGCCGGGGCCACGCAACCCGTGGTGGCCACCTTCAGCTACCGGGCAGTGGACGCCAAGGGCCTGAAGTCGGAACCAGCCACGGTCACCATCAACGTGGCGCCCAACCAGGCCCCAACCGCCAACCCGGAAACGGTCGCCACCCTGGGCGTGCCTTTGACCATCAACGTGCTGGCCAACGACACCGATCCGGAAGGCAACGTACCGCTGAGCGTTGCTGCCGTCACCCAGCCGGCTGCCGGCCGGGGCACCGTCAGTACCGACGGCACCACGGTGACCTACACCCCACCGGCCACGGTGACCACGGCCTTCACCACTACCTTCACCTACCAGGCTCGTGACTCGCTGGGGGCCCTGTCCAACGCCGGCACCGTCACCGTCAACGTATCGCCACGGCCCGCCGCCGAAACCTTCACGGTCACGACCGCCACGGTCACGGCACGCTCCAACAACCGTTACAACTGGGACCTCAGCGGTACTTCGTCGGTCACCACCGGCAATACCGTCACCGTGCGGGTAACCACCACTACCGGCGTGCAGACCCTTGGCACCGCCACGGTGGCGCTGACCGGCCGCTGGCGCCTGGCGGTGAGCAACAGCACCACGATCATCCCGACTGCGGCACCGACGGCGACGATCACCACCAGCCAGGGCACCACACGCACCGTCAACGTAACCGTGCAGTAAAGGCCGGAGGTTGCAATGAGACGCCTGTACTCCCTGCTGCTCGGCCTGGCTGTGGTGGGCCAGGCCTGCTGGGCCGAGGACCTGCTGGACAATGCCGACCTCGCACCCGGCAACGACCTCGGCGAACCGGTAATCATCCGCCTGCTGCCGGCCAGCGCCGGCCAGGCTGCGGTGATCGAGCAGCAAGGCGCGGGCAACCGCGCCGCCCTCGACCAGAACGGCCAGGCCCTGCTGGGCCGCATCGTCCAGGCCGGTGGCGCGCAGGAAGCGTACATCTTGCAGGAAGGCAGTGACCTGATGGCCCTCATCAGCCAACAGGGGAATGGCAACAACGCGTCGATCCGCCAGACCGGCAGCAGCAACAGTGCGGCCATCGAGCAGATCGGCAACGACAACAGCGCCAGCATCGTGCAGTCCGGCACCGGCCTGAACAGCTCCGTGACCCAGGCCGGCAATGGACAGCACGTGCAGATAACCCAATACCGATAGACCTGGAGGCACCCCCATGTACAAGCTCGCTCCGTTAAGTGCCGCTATCGTCCTGGCCCTCGCAGGTCAGGCCATGGCTGCTGACAGCACCTCGTCCCAGACCCAGGATGGCAAGGAAAACATCGCTGAAGTCAGCCAGTCCCTGGCGCCATTCGCTTCGGCTACCCAGACCCAGACAGGCAAGGGCAACAACCACCTGGCGGTGCAATCGGATAGCACCAGCGATATCCAGCAGAGCGCCAACGGCCAATACAACGCCGGCTACGCCGACCAGCTGTTCGAGAACGGCAGCCAGGTCACCCAGCACGCAAGCGGCAGCTACAACGATGCCTTCGCCAGCCAGTCACTGGGCTTGGGCAACCAGTCGCTGCAAACCCAGCAAGGCGCGCAAAACGCCTCGACCGTATGGCAGGAAAGCCAGGAAGGCAGCAAGGCCACCACCTGGCAATCCGGCCAGCGCAACGAAGCTTTCATCGAGCAGATCTTTGGTGGCAGCAACAACCGCAGCAGCATCAACCAGACCGGCCAGGAAAACTACGCCGCCGCCGAGCACCTGAGCCACGTCGATGGTGATATCCAGGTCTACCAGGACGGCACGGGCAACTGGGCGTATGGCGACCAGCGCGACGGCACCGGCGGCACCATCGGCATTGGCCAGTACGGTGGCGGCAACTCGGTGGAAGTGTGGCAGGACAACCAGACCGCCAGCCAGGCATCAGTGACCCAGTCCGGCCAGATGAACGAAGGCTATATCGACCAGAGCTTCGGCATGAACAACAAGGTCAGCCTGTCGCAACAGGGCACGGCCAACGCCAGCTGGTCGGACCAGTTCGAGACCAGCAACTCGACCACCACCATCACCCAGACTGGTAGCAACAACGTGCATTTCACCTACCAGAACGGTGAAAACCTCAACCTGACCATCAACACCAAGGGCACTGGCAACAGCGTCACCGCCAGCAACTGGAAAGGCGCCAAGATGGGCGGCCAGTTCGGTACCAACCAGACTGCCACCATCAACCAGAATGGCAATGGCAACGGCGTCAACCTGACCCAGAACGGTGACAACCAGCTGGCCACGCTGACCCAGAAAGGCACCGGCAACCAAATGGAGACCAAGCAGGCCGACATGAACAACGAGCTGTACTTCGAACAGAACGGCACCGACAACATCCTGATCGCCGACCAGCGTGGCACCGACAACTATGCCTACGGCAACAGCCAGGGCAACGGCAACGTCATCAACCTGGACCAGTCCGGCTACAGCAACCAGAGCTACACCAACCAGCTGTACGGTAGCGGCAACGAAGCCAACATCAAGCAGGTTGACAGCTACAACATTGCCTACGTGACCCAGGGAGGCCAGGGCAACAAGGCGTATGTCGACCAGAGCGGTGTGACCCAGACCGCGACCATCAGCCAGCTGGGCAGCGCGAACGTGGCCACTGTGACCCAGCAGTAGATCGCTCCCCCCTTGAACCGCGGTGCTCCTCTCCCTGGTGCCGCGGTTCCTTTTTTCCTGTCAGAACTTCTTTTCTTGCCGACTTGTTCGCGGGCACGCCCGCTCCCACAGGTGCTCCACCGCCGTCAAAGCCTGCGCCAACCCTGTGGGAGCGGGCATGCCCGCGAATAGGCCAAGCCTGCCAAGCGCATTACAATGGTCCACACCCCAACCGATGCCTGACCCATGATCCAGTCCGACCTCGACCTGTTCGGCACCCAGCCGCAACGCCTGGCCAGCCACACCGTGCTGCTGCCCGGCTTCGCTCTGGCCGAGATCGAGGCCTTGCTCGATGCCCTGCGCCCGGTGCTGCGTGCCGCGCCGTTCCGGCACATGCACACCCCGGGCGGCCTGCGCATGGCGGTAGGGCTGACCAACTGCGGCACGTTGGGTTGGGTCAGTGACGAACACGGCTACCGCTACAGCCCCTGCGACCCGCTCAGCGGCAAACCTTGGCCCGCCCTGCCCCCCGTGTTGCTCGAACTGGCCGCCCGCGCTGCGACCATGGCCGGGTTCGACGGTTTCGTACCGGATGCCTGCCTGGTCAACCATTACCTGCCGGGCACCCGCCTGAGCCTGCACCAGGACCGCGACGAGCAGGACTTCGGCCAGCCGATCGTGTCGGTGTCGCTGGGCTTGCCGGCGGTGTTCCTGTTCGGTGGCCTGCAGCGCACCGACAAGACCCAGCGCATCCCGCTGAGCCACGGCGATGTGCTGGTCTGGGGTGGCGAGGACCGCCTGCGCTTTCACGGCGTGCTCCCGATCAAGCCTGGCGTGCATCCGCGCCTCGGTGAACGGCGGATCAACCTGACCTTGCGCAAGGCCGGTGGCTGAAGCGGCCAACGGCCCGTAACCGGCGCAAACAGGATGAACGCGCATGAAACAGGTTGAACATCTTGGCCAGGCAAGCTTCAAACGATATGCCATGCCCTGTTCAGCCTGGAGCCCGCCATGCCCTACCAGCCCTATTACCCGCCCTCTCAAAGCGGAGCCGCGCGCCTATGAAAATGCCCTGCCGCGCGCCCAATGCCTCACTACAGCTCGATTACGTACGCGACACCCTGTTCGGCCCGGTGGCGCAAAGCGTGGAGTGCCAGTGCCAACTCGCCGCCCTCGACCTGCAAGGCCGCCCCGGCCTGCGCCTGCACATTTGCCCGCCCCTGCCCGACAAGGTCGACCGCGCCCACAGCGTGGCCTTCGTCTGGGACGGGCGCAGTTACCACGGAGTGGTCCGCGACCAGGGCAAGTGCGGTGATGGCGGCCTGAACCTGCTGCTGGAACTGCTGTAAGACGATCAACGGCGATCAACCCGGCTGAACCCACCGGGCGCGTCACGTCTCCATAGCAAAAGGGCCCATGCCTGCCGGAGAACGCGGAGAACGTCAATGAACAGTCCGTTGCTCAAACTCTTCACTCACCCCGCCGACGCCTGGCTGGAAATCCGCCGGGCCGAGGAAGACCACCCGCAGCAATATCTGCCGCGCCTGTTGGTCCTGGCACTAATCCCCGCTGTGTGCCTGTTCGTCGGCACGACCACCTTCGGCTGGAGCCTGGCGGCCGAGGAACGGGTGCGCCTGAGCATGACCAGCGCCGCCCAACTGGCGGGCTTGCTCTACGCCACAACGGTCGTCGGGGTAATGTTGATGGGCACGATGATCCGCTGGATGTCGCGCGGTTTCGATGCACAGCCCAGCCTCAACCAGTGCATCGGCTTTGCCGCCTACTGCGCCACACCATGGTTCTTTGCCGGGGTGGTCGGCCTGCTACCGATCCGCTGGCTGGCGCTGGCGGCACTGCTGGCTGCCTCGGCGTATGCCAGCGTGTTGCTGTATGGCGGATTGCAGACCTTCCTGCGGCTGAAGAAGGAACAGGCCATGCTGTTCGCGACCTGCGTGTGGGGGGTGGGGTTACTGCTGCTGGTCACCATCCTGGTGGCGATGATCCTGTTCTGGTTCAACGGCCTGATGCCGGAATATGTGCGCCCGGCCAACGTGGGCTGACCGGGGCGCGGCAGGCGCCTCAGGCAATCGCCTTGAGTGTCGCCGGGTGGCTGTCACGAAGCGCGTGCAGCTGCCCCACCAGGTTGACCAGGTCACGGCAACTGTTGAGGCTTTGCAGGGGGACCCCGCTCAGGGTCACGCCCTCGTCGAGGCTCTGGCCCTGACCCAGGCGTATGGTCAGGTTGGCGCCATCCGTGCAGCTGACTTCGCAACGGTCGGGCAGGCAGGCCTGCTCGATCATCTGCCGCATTTCTAGCATCGAAACTCCTATCAACGACATGGTACGACCCTCTCTTTGGGATGGCCTGTTGTGTGAGTACGCCTTTGTCGGGCGAGGTGCCAATTGATATTGCGCATGCCGGGGCAGGCGCTCATGCGCCTGGGCAATGATCATGCAGGGAATCCTCTAGCACCTTAGTGGAAGATTGCCTGCGCGGGCTGCGCGTTCGAACGCAATGGCAGACTTAGCGACGAGCGGTCCCGACAGGCCCTAGCGATGCCCAAAGATGCTGTGCCGCATAGGCTCGCCACGGTCGCCATGCAAGGGCTCGTTGCGCAAGTTGGGCGTCCTCGCCTTCGAGCAGGCGCAACGCCTTGATCAACGCCACATCTCCCAGCGGCAAGGCATCGGCCGCGCCGGCCTGGCGCAATGCCAGGTAGTGCGCACTCCAGGGGCCGATACCCTTGAGCTGGCACAGGTTGCGCAGCAGTTCATCCAGCACCTGCCCGCGGCGCAGCAACCTGGGCTCGGCGAGCAATGCATTGGCCAGCGTGCCCAGGGTGGCGGCGCGCGCTCGCGGCATGCCCATGCCATCGAACTTCGCAACTGCCAATACCGGCAACGCCGGGAATACGTGGCTCAGGCCAGGTGCGGGCCAGCGCAAGGGCACGCCGTGGCGTTGCACCAGGCGGCCGGCCAGGGTCATGGCCCCGGCCACACTGACTTGCTGGCCCAGCACAGTGCGCATGGCCTGTTCGCAGGCGTCCCAGCCTTGTGGCACGCGCAGGCCTGGGCGCTCCTGTAGCAGGCGGGCCATCAGCGGATCGCGGGACAGTTCGGCATTGATGCGCGCGGGGTCGGCATCGAGGTCGAAGACCCGCCTCAGCCTGGCGGTCAGGCCGGGTAGCGCGTGGGCCGGGACGCCTTCAAGGCGGACCCGCAAGTACTGGCTGCCCGAAGGTGTGGCGTGCAAGACGGCGTGTCGGCCGGCAATTACCAGGGTACGGCGGTAGGTGCCGTCGAGGCAGGTCTCGATGCCGGGGATGCAGCGGGCAGCGAGGAAGGCCAGGGTCGAGGGCCAGTGGTAAGGGGCACGGTAGCGCAGCCACAAGGTGTGGTGGCCGGGGGTGGGCAATGATCGGCGTACGGCGTGCAGGGGGGTGAGCTTTGGCATGGCTGCATCATGCCAGCAAATGTAATACCTGTACCGGCCCTATCGCCGGCAAGCCAGCTTGTATGGTTAGACTTGAAGGGAGGAGGA
>NZ_JALLKV010000086.1:0-14698 GCF_023093815.1 Pseudomonas sp. PNPG3 | reverse complement strand
GCCATTGCGGCCTGACTTAAACGAAACGGCCTCCACGAAACCCGGGGCGATTCAGTTGGCCAACTGGGATGAGTTGAGCAGTGATCAGAGACGAGCACTAGCTGACGGGGCGTATGCCGTGGCTACTCCCTTTGGTAACGAACTCCTTGGCGTTTTCGTGACGCGTCAACCGGATTTGATGAAGCACTACACCACCTTGTTGGCAGATGAAAGAAATGCCAGGCAGGGAGGCGTGATCGTTTCGGAAGATGAGGTAGATAATGCCGAATGCGCTATCGAGCCATTGTCCGCATCCCCGCTCTCTCTGTACGACCTCTATGCCGAACTTTTCCAGCTAGCCCAGCAGGCTAAAACTGATGGCGGCAATCTCTGTTACGCCGAGCAGATCGAAGCTCTGATCATCTCAAATCTTCCTCGCCTGAGGGAGGAGTACTCGCTCTCAGAGGACGCCATTCGTAAGATTCTGGGTGAGTGCATCGACGTCCTGATCCAAATAGGCCGCGAGCTGTCACTGCAAGACTTCGAAGATGAGGAGTTCCTGTCGGCCTTTAGAGCGGCCTGGCTGGAGTACTTCAACGAACGCCTGAAGGATGAGGTGCCTGAATCCTTCCTGGCCGATTTGACCGAAGAGAAAGAGAGAGACTCCGTTGAGATCAAGGCTCGCCTCGCAGAGACAGAAGCGCTCTGTGCTCAAATCGAGAGCGATCTGACAGACTTTACTGAAAAGCTCAAGACTGCCAATTTCCGCGAGAAAGGCGATCTGCGCAGCAAGATCACCGAAGCAGAAGAGTCTCGTGCCAAGAACAACAGGCAGCATCAAGAGGTGGAACAGGAGGGGTTGGATCTGCTGTTGCCGCCTGGTTACCAGCTCGAAATGCTTTCAGCAGACGACGAAGAATTTGCACTGACATCGCAGGCCTTCCACCCCTCAGCCAAAGTGGCGCTCAAGGCATGGTCAAACTCACTGTCGGATGGCCGGGTAAATGATCCCATCCTCGATCATTCCGATACAGAAAGCGCAGCCCTTATTGATGAGCAACCTGAGATTGCACCAACGGAACAGACTGCGGATGAAGTGACCCCAGATGACCCAGCGCCTGGTGTCTCTGACGAGCCACAACAGTCTGCTGCACCTGAACCTGTTCGCGAACCGATAGATGAGCCTGAGATCGTTGTATCGGACGAGCCCGCGCTTCCCCCTGTTGCCGACATTGAGGAGCCAACCACGACCACAGGTGCGGCTGACAACTCTGCAGACGATCACATCGCGCAGGAGCAAACATCACCCGAACCGGTGGAAGACGAAGTCAACGTCTCTCATTTCTTCAATAATCCACAGGAAGCCCGCGAGCGGCTTGAGCATTGCCAGCAGACAATGGATGTTATCCCCGCCATTGCGGTGGAAAACATTGCAATGCTGTGGCTCAAGCGTGGGGAGCTCCCACTGGCCAGTAAGACCCTTGAGATCGCCGGGCGAATGGGCGTTGCGGGTGATCTGCTGTCGCTACCATTGGTTCAGGCGGCCTACCACGGCATGCATGTCTGGCGTGGTGATTCTGCAACCGTCACCCGGGTTCAGCATAGCCTGCACCAGCTGTCCTCTGAGATCATCGAGAGCTGGATCTACCGACGTCCAGGCGGTCGGGTTGTCCCCTATCTGGTGTTCGCCGCCACGCTTCAGCCGACGTTGTTCTTTGGCATGATGACGAACGCACCGCGCCTACTCTCCTCAGTCATCAGCAACTTCGATGGCCCAGTCGCCAGACTGATCGAGGAAGTGGTCAGCTTCTCCAGCCACAATACTCGCATGGACGTAGACACCTTGCGGGAGCAACCTACTAGGAACGACAAAGAAGCGCGCGAAAGACTTGCGGCTCGCCTCGTTGAATGGCAAGACCGCATTCTCAACAAGCAGACTGGCTGGGCCCCGGCACGCAAGGCGATGAAGGAGTGCCTGGCACGTGAGGACTTCACCCTCGCGTATGAGAGCATCACCAAAGATGATCCTTCGCGGATAGATGAGGTGCGTGCGTTTGCCGACCAGTATCGAGACAAGGATGAGCAGTCTCGACTGATGACGGCTGAAATCCTCAAGATGATGAACGAAAGCAACGCCGCTTCGCAGATCGAAGGCAATGCCAAAAACTGGTTCCTGCGCTCGATCGATGAGATCGTAGACGTTGCCGACCGCTGGGTCGAAAGCCACAGCTTGTTGGGCCAGCGCACCAGTGAAGTCAGTAAGTTCGCTCCACGCTTCCTCACGATGCTCACGACGGCTTGTGCGCACCTGGAGCAACGCTTCCAGAATACCGAAGACCCAGAGCAGCAAGCCGGATTGCTGCTTGCCATCAGCGTGCTGCGACGCATTAACAGTGTGGCAGAACGTCACGAGGATTCGATCTGGGAGATCTCTCGAATCAGTGGTTGGCTTCAGTGGCCATCGGAATGGCTGGCCGCCTCGACAGATGATGATGCTCATCACCAACTGGCGCACCTGACCCACCTGCTTGAAAACGGCATGAGCGATCTGGATCTCGCCGACCAAGCGCTGGATCGAAAGAACTTCCGACACGCCCTGCTTCTGACGCTCAACCATGAAGATGTCTACAAGGGCTCGATGACGGAGAACATCGAAGCAATCAAGCGCCTGTTCTCGGAAGAGGTTCGCCAGTGCAACCTGCGGAGCGACCAGATGAGGGGGCTGTTGGACAATGCCAACATCGCCTCACTGATCGACGATGAGCGTCACTATCAACTGCGCGGTGAACTAGAGCACCTTCAAGATCAGCTCAAGAGCCTCAGGGCGCTGGATGACCTGGGCGAGATTCACCGCAGCCTGGACGCCCTTGAGTCGAGCATCGTGACCAAGTTCACGGCCAAGAAGCAGGAACTTGAAGCGTCCCTGGATGTACTGGTCAACCAGGCCTTGGTCGAGCGCGGAACGGAGTGGGTGCCTGCAGCCTGGCAGGAGCAGATCCGAACGGCACTCAACTCGCACGACACGACCGTCGCCGAGGAGATGCTTGAGCACCTCAAGCACTCACTGGAAAAAGGCGAGGGACTGCATAGCGACGCCGAATCCGGCACTGAACTGCTCAAGCGATTCCTTTTGCTGGAACCTCAGCTCCACGCGATGCTAAGCCAGCACCGCAACCCGCGTGAAGTGATCCGCCACCTTTCGAGCGCGAACGTGAACGGCTTGTCTTTGGACGCCTTGCCTTCCTGCTTCAAGCTGGCGATCGAGGATCTGATCAGCCTACGTCGTCGCGTCAAAACGTTGGACAAAACGACCTACGATGAGCTTGTGCGCATCCTGCATGCGTTGGGGCTTGAGGCCACCACGCCCGCCTTTAGCAGTGCGATCTCGCAGCGCACAACCTTCTCTTCGAGAAGCCACATTACCCACCTGACCCTGAACGTGAAGCGACGCGATACAGGACGTGGGATCGTGTTCTTCAGCCAGAAATCGGAAGAGCAAGCTATCAACATCTTGCTCGCCAACGGCGAGTGGACGATCGGCGAGCTTCGCACGCTGCTGACCGAGCAGACTCAGTTCCTGCACGACCGGACGGTGCTGATTTCGGCAAAGGAGCTTTCGAACGAAGAGCGTAATGAACTTGCCAAGTTCTCAAAACAGAACAAGCATGCGCTGCTCCATGTTGACCCTGTTCTGATGACCATGCTCGCCGGCCTTGGTGTTTCCGACCACCAGCGGCTCAAGACCTTCTTGCAGCTCAGCCTGCCCTGGACGTTCAGCAACCCGTACACCGGCAACCAGATGCAGCCGGCACCACCGGAGATGCGTTATGGTCGCCAAAACGACATCAAGTCGCTTACCACCATGCGCAATGGCGCCGCCATGATTTTTGGTGGACGCCAGCTGGGTAAGACAACGCTGCTCAATGAAACACAGCGCTGGTTCCACAACCCTGAACAGCGTCACCATGCTTTCTTGTACCAGATGGATGGAGACCTAGATCGCGCCAACCTCTCCGGTAATGAGCTGGAAAAACACCGGAACCGTGTCTGGCAGATGATCTACCACTCTGCAGTGACCAGTGGCCTGATCAAGAACTCGTATCCCTCTGACGCTGACGGCATGGTCGATGAGCTGCGGGATTACTTCTCCAAGGACAACCCCGACGCACTCATGGTTTGTCTCGACGAGATCGACCCGATCCTGGGGCTCGATGCTGCCAACGGATTCCGGATTTTCCGTGAGCTCAGCGGCCTGGTTAACAACAGCAACGGTCGATTCAAGGTCGTCATCGCGGGCCTGGAAAACGTGCGCCGGTTCGCTGACGCCCCGAACTACCCACTGCACCAGCTCGGCAGCGCTATCCAGGTATCGATCATGAGTCCTGCCGAGGCGCTTCAGCTCATTCGCGAGCCACTGGGGCATTTGGGCTACGAGTTCGAAAATCCTTTGCTCATGAACAGGATTCTTGTCGAGACAAACCGCCATCCCGGCCTGATCCACATTGTCTGTCATGAACTGATTCAGACCCTGAACGCGAGGCACAAGGGCCGCGTTGGCTCGGTCACGATCACCGCTGATGACATTGAACAGATCCGCAAAGATCCGAACATTCGACAGCTCATCTGCGACCGATTCGACATCACGCTGAACCTTGACCTGCGCTACAAGCTGATCGCCTATAGCCTGATCTCACAAAGCACCAGTAGCTTCTCTCCCAGCCGCGCAAAACTTATTGTTCAAGAGTGGGCTCCGCACATCTTCGAGCCGATGACCGATGCGCAGTTTGAGGCGTTCCTGGATGAACTGTGCGGCCTTGGCGTACTGCAGTACATGCGACGTACCGAGGGCGGCAAGGAGTATGCGCTGCGCAACGCCAACATCATGAACCTGGTTGGTGGCCAGCAGAACATTGAAGACAAGCTGTTGGTTGCTGTGGATGCGATCAATGAGAACGATCCATTGTCCGCCCATGCCTACCCGATTAACGCACCACGCCCCTCCCCGCTCACGCTGCGAGACGAGAAACTGCTCATCAGCGAAGAGGTGCGCGAAAAGCCTACGTTTGGCGCTATTGAGGCACGCTCGTCGAACTACTCCGTGGGCATCATCACCGGATCGGAGGCCTTGGGGCTGGATCCTCATTGGATGCTTGAGTCTCTCTTGGCGATCGGGGAAGAAGAGCCTGCTCTGACTACCAACCAGAATTCTGGTCGCTACGTCCCAGCCCATAAGAAAGACACCGATCTCGGCTCCGCCAGCGAGTTCAAGAAGCAACTGGTCGAAAGCGTCATCGGTGTTCAGGCGCTTCGCAAGAACATCATGTTCTTTGTGGAGATCACCGGCGAGCAGCCGATCAGCATGATGTTGGATCTGCTGGACGTAGCGCACGAAGCGCGATTGAGCACCAATGCCAAGCGCAACCGTGTACGTGTCATCTTCCTGATGTCGCCACGCGCCCTGTGGCAGTGGGAGTCGAACCCTCAGCTTACCCAGGGTCGGGAGACCATGCAGCCTTTCATTGCCCTGGATATCTGGAAGAAGACCGCACTGGCTCATCTGCTGAACAAGCTCAACCTTGAGAATACCTCCACATCGACTAATACCCTGGAAAGCTACAGCCAGGGCTGGTACTTCTCTCTGGATAGGCTGCTGGCGGCCAAGAAGAAGAAGCAAGATGTGGTCAAAGTGAGCGGCTTCGGTGCGGCCTATACCTCGGTACTCAGTGCCAAGCCAAAGAGCATGGAGGAATTCCTCGGCAAAACCGGCGTAACCGCAGTGAGCTGGGGGCGGCATGTGCTGAGCGCGCTCTGTGAGCAGGAACGCTTTGATGAAGAGGATATTGAGCTGCAACTGATGGACGACTATGGGGATGTCGATCCACAGCAAGCGCTTCGCTGGCTGACCCGTCTGCGCCTGATTGAGCCTTGCCGCGTTCAGAAAAAGAACTTCTACCGCATCCCTCAGAGCATCAAGGCCGCCCTGCTCATCAATACCCCTCAAGAAGCCAAGGCCTGATCATGACCCAGCAAACAACAAGTCAATCAGACTGGGTGCAGGTGATGCGAGGAGCCTGGGGCGCCGTTCCAGCCGGTGAACTGCTCCATCCTGCTTCAGAAGCGTGGTCATCAATCAAGTTGCCGGCGCCTGATGAAGCCGAGTGTGCAAGTTTCGCGGTGGTCGGGCGCGCCCTGAAATACGGTCAGTCAGTGGCAATTGCACTGCCACTGATGGGCGGGGAAGGCATCACTCGGCTGATGGTCTATCTGCATCGAATCCGCCTGGATTCCTTGCAGGGGGGCATACGCTCGCCCTGGCTCAACCCCGGCAACATGGAGCAGTGTCCGGACATCGTATTCATTTCCCGACCCCGTATAGGCTTCCACGACCTTTCGCGTGTGGCGGCTTTACGCGCTCGCGTATTGCGTACTTCCGACCTCAAGCGCAACAAGGCATCCGCGTCCCAAACCCTGGTCGTGGACGGCTCCTCGGACGTGATGGAACTGGTCGAGGCGATTGGTAAAGGAAGCAAACCCTTCGTCCTGGTCGTGGATGGGACGCGGGGAGGCAATGAAAACAGCGCTGCCGTAGACAGCGCACTCTCGGAAAGCTTCCCTGACGTCCCCCGAATCACGCTGCTCTCCCTCGGAGACAGCGACGCCTTGGAGAGGATGCGCTCGAACGGAACACGCAGTCATCTATGGGTGATGCGGCTTGAAGATAAAGTGGCTCTGACATCCCCTGCCAGATCCGACTCTCAGTTCATGCTGAACGTGATCCAGGATCGTCGAGCAAACACGGAGCTCTCGCAGCTTGCTGATCGCTTCTTTGGCTTGCGCCGTGACCTGGATCGCAAGGACGCCGTGCTGAAAGAGCGGCTGGCAATCATCGGGAAAGTCTTTCGCAGCCTAAACGAATTGCCCGTCCCCCTTTCCTATCTTGAGCAAGCCTTACAGGCAGCGACCCGACCGGGACTTTTTCCTGTTCGCTGCCTGGAGCGGTGGCTACAAATCGCCGAGAAGGGAAGCTGTCTATTTGGTGAGTCCGAAATGGGCTCCCGCGGTCTGATTCAGCAGCTGAGAAACCTGCATCAACTGCTCATGCAGTCCATTACAGGCAAAGCGAGCTGGCTGCTGAAGCACCTCAAAGTCTGCTGCACAAACAAGGCCTATACGTTGGTGCTGTGCGGCAGCCCCCATGAAGTAGCAGCCTTGGAGAACTGGCTCGACACTGAACTCGACGAAGGCTGGAGCGAGACCGTTCAGATAACCGCAATGGACGGTGTGAAAGCCTATCGACAGTTCTCCGGGGCTGTCGATGAAGTGATCATCACGGGGATGCTTTGGCCAAATCGACAGCACTGGCTGGCAACGCCCTGTCGCCGGTTGACCATCCCCGCCTACGAGTATGAAAAGCCATTTGTAGAGCGCATGTTGCAATTGTGGTGGGCAAAACACGGCGTTCAGAGCCGTCTCGATGGCGACAAGCTGACTCACTGGCTGCTCGGCTGGAGCAGTCGTCGATGCAGCGATATCGATACGCTTCCACCGTCCCTGTCGCTGAACGTGACCAACACCATAGATTGCAGCCACTACCCGTCCAGAGAGCGAGAAGCCTCCATCCCACTGGAGATGGACTACAGCAATTGGTTGGACATGCTCATGGAACAACCCGCTGAGCCTACGGCTCCAGTGCAAAGTGGCGAGGCCTTGACTCCAGACCTGATCTGGATCTCCCTCGAAAACTCGCAGAGCGAGTTGCCCTGGAGCAAAACACGACCGGTGCTTGTGCTTCGGGATGAGGAAATCCATCTAACGCCTGCGGACGAGCTGAGTGAGGGTGATCACATCATCTTGCTCCGGCACACTGATGAGCGCATTGCCACCCAAGAAAAGCTATTCGATATGGTGGCTCTTTCGGAGGGTATGCAGCAGTTCCTCAGGGCCGCCAACCGGTGGAGAACCATGGTCGACAAGGTCTCTGCGCGACTGACGGTCGCCCAGGTACAAGCCCAGTTGCGCAAGGGCAAGGTGAAGGTCTGCGACGCAACAGTAGGCAACTGGTATCGCCACAAGGTCTATGGGCCCCGCGACCGAGCAGCAGTTACCGTATTCGCCCGCCTTTCTGGCGCAAAGAACCCAGAGAACGCTGCACTTTTGGTAGCTAACGCCATCGAGCACGTACGCACTGCTCACCAGCAGGTGGGGAAACAGTTGCGCAAGGCCATTCTGGAACGAAGTGCAGGTGCAACCACGGTCGAGATCGGCGAACTGACCCTGGATGGACGGGCCTTCGACGACATGATCGAACTTGCGGTGGTGAAGTCGATTCGCGTGGCGACTACCCAAGCCATTTCCTCGAAAGAGGAAGACTTGATCGACATCGCCTCAGGGGTTACGGACGCGCATCCTGGGCGAATCTACATGACCAACCCGGCTATCAAATCCCTGCGGGACTCGGTTTACCGTGACCACCCGAAATTCCGGGCGTGCTTGTCATTGATGGCCACCAAGCTGTACGACCACTACAGCACGAACACGGGCCGCCTCCATGATGTGCTTGAGCATTTCAAGCAAGAGAGCATCGACTTTGTACCCAAAATGTCCGCGGTGACGATGGGCATGTACGCGGACAACCGCCAGTACAAAGGCAAACCCGCGAACATGGACAGGCACTTCTGCCTTGGAAAAGCGCGCGATCCCTCACGGACGTTGCGCATTCATTTCGACTGGGATGCCGATGACAAGCTGCTCGTCATCCATCACGCCGGCAAGCATCTGGAAACCACACAATCTTAAGGATGAATCATGGCTCTCAATTACCGGGAAAAAATGGGCCTGACGGCTGCTTTTCTTGATGAGATGCGCCTGCGACTGAGCGACAAAGACGTCGATGTCCTGCCCCAAGACGGCAAGCTGTACGACGGCATCGAACCCAGTCGCGTCAGTTTGGTTGGTTGCCTGGGTGCAGCTCCAGATCCGGCCTATACCGGGCCGCAACCACCAAACTCGATCGGCATCGTGCTTTTGGTCTCACCCGACAAGGAAGGCAGGATCAAGTGTGAACTGAGCGGCCAATTCGACGTGGTGCACCGCTACATTCCCGACTTGCGTAGTGTTGAAGAGAACCTGGTACTCGATGCAGGCTCGCCAAGAAGGGGGCAAACCTTACCCCAGGCGTTCAAGCGCTACACGGTGAGCTTCTCATCAATCATGCTGGATCTTGATCCCGGAAGGCCCAACGAGTGGGTATCAGGGAAAGCAGCAATCAACGCCGTGCTGAATGCGGAACAACAGCGATGGATTAGCGATCCGCGGGTCATGCGGCGTTGCCACACAAATGCAAATGGCAACGCGAGATTTGGCTACAACTGGAGCGACACCGCTCTGCTCGATCAGACGAGCTTGAACCGCACCGTACACGAGCAGATCGCCGAAGACCGCAATGCGATCCTCAACTACTCAATCAACCTGCGCGCACGTCTGCGTCCGACTCCATCAGCATTCGGCGCGAACGCGCAGGGCAGCTTCCTGCTTGAGGTGTTCCTGGAGAACCAGACGACCACTGACCACGCTCGGGCGTTTGGTGTCGACTCACCCTATCTGCTCGATGCTCGCCTTCTCAGCAAGCTCGTTGCCGGCGAGAATTACAAGGTGCCTCACCGCCTGCAGCCGGAAGAGTACCGTTACCGCGATGATGATGGACTGCCAGGATACGGCATTAGCTGCGCAGTCGTTGAGGTGGAAAATAAGCTGTTCATGACGGATGGGATGCCGACTTCCGCGCAGCCCCGTGTTGATGCCCCGTCACCTGAAGAAGTGGATATGGACTATGCGCCGAGCTATGAAATGCTCGCACGTGATCCACTCAAGGTGTGCGACAGCTTCCTGAAAACCCAAGAGCGCTACCTTGGGGAGTGGGCAACCCGAATCAGCGATTTGGAGTCAGCCAGGCTGATGGCAGACAAGGAAGTGGCTCTCGCTGACCGTGATGCCTTTCAGGAGGAGATCCGTCGAATCCGAGACGGCGTTGAGCTCCTGCGCAAACATGACGACCTGCGCCAATGCTTCCAGTGGATGAACGAAGCCATGGGCGCAGCCATCATGATCCAGGGGAAAAAGTTCACCGGATGGCACCTGTTCCAGCTCGGCTTCATTCTCTCGCAGATACGGTCGATCTACGAACGGCACGCCACGCCAGATGAGCTTCGTGGAAGCATGGAAACAGCAGACGTGCTGTGGTTCGCCACCGGGGGTGGCAAGACGGAAGCCTACCTCGGCATCATCAGCATGGCGTTGCTTTATGGCCGACTGAAGGGGCGAGATTTCGGCACCACAGCCTGGCTCAGATTCCCGTTACGAATGCTGTCCGTTCAGCAGTTCCAACGGCTTTCCTACGTCCTCGCCCAGACCAATATTCTGCGTCAGCGCGAGCGTCTGAACGGCTGGCCTTTCACTATCGGATACTACACCGGTGAAGGCACACCAAACCGGGTCAGTAGTACCTATGGCGAAGACGTGCAGAAGGGCTTCCTGCCATCGTTCAGCGAAGAGCGCCTCAAGTCGTACCAATTCATCACTGACTGCCCATATTGCGGTACTGCGGACTCCATCAGCATTGCCACCGACATGGCTCGCGCGCGTATCAAGCATGTCTGCAGCAACCCCGAGTGCTGGTCAAACTGCCAGGCCGAACTGGGAGAACATGGCGAGGGCATACGGGGTGAGATCGGTATCTACGTCTCGGATGAAGAGTGCTATCGGTACCTGCCTTCCGTCCTGGTCGGCACAGTGGACAAGCTCGCCGTCATCGGTCACAACCATCGTTTCGTGAACTTCTTTGGCGGTGCGCGCTACTTCTGCCCTGAGCACGGATTCTCCCAGCGATCCAAATGCGAACACCGCCGCATCGAGCAGCGCGCTGAAAAATGGGAGGCCCTGGATTGCGGCAACAATACCCGCACGAGCACGATCAGGGTCGTGCCCACAGCCCTCATGAAAGACCCGGGCTTCTCCTTGCTGGTACAGGACGAGCTGCACCTGCTTCGAGAGTCCTTGGGCAACTTCGACGCCCACTACGAAACCTTGCTCAGCACCCTGCAAATCAGCCATGGCGGTCGAGCGCCCAAAGTGCTCTCAGCAACAGCGACCATCAAAGACTTCGATGACCACATTCACCACCTGTACTTGCGCAATGCCGTTCGTTTCCCAGCCCCGGGCGTCAATCAAGGCGAGTCCTTCTATGCCCGCAAAGCGAAAGATGATGAGACAGGCTCTCACCTGATTCGACGCTGGTTTGCCGGGATTCTCCCCATCGGTCGAGGCCGCGTGGCCATGAAAGCCGTGGCTGAGGCCAGTTCTCGCTTCCTGGATCAGGTAGACGATTGGCGGGACAAGCTGGCACATGCAGACGCGAAACTGCTGAAGGCGATTGGTCTAACCAGCGGCCAGAGCCAAGATGCCTTGCTCTACATCGAGAAAAACCTGAACACCGATCTGGTGTATGCCAACAGCAAGCGCAGCATCACCGAAATTATGCGCTACATGGAGGAGGTTAACAGCAAGACCGGTGCTGAACGTAAGGCACGGCTCCTAGATGGCGAGACCCGCCTGGACATGATCCTCGACGCCATTCGCCATGTAGAAACCAAGGATGCAGATGACACTTGCCGGCACATCATTGCCACCAGCGTCGTCTCGCACGGTGTCGACATTGCAGAACTGAACTTCATGATCGTCGCAGGCTGGCCAAAATCGACTGCAGAGTACATTCAGGCCTCTGCACGTAGTGGACGCGTGCACCCTGGCATCGTGCTCTGCGTGCTGTCATCTCACCAGCTGTTCGAGTCGGGTGTGTTCATGAACTTCGGTGACTACCACACGTTCCTTGACCGCCTGGTGGACTCGGTGCCGATCAACCGCTTCGCGCCCAACATCATCGACCGCACATTACCCGGCGTGATGTCCGCGGTGCTGCTCAATTGGGCCCCGCAGCAACGCTGGGGAGGCGACTTGAGCCACAGGGTGAAAGACCTCGTCACGTTGCTGCGAAGCGACAAAGGCAAAGCGGCAGCCTCCGAGATCAAGAACATTGTGATCAATGCTCTGCGCATCCCGGCAGCGTTGGTCGACACGTTCGACTCACGTGTCATCACCGGCTTCAACACCGCGCTAGTTAGCCGGGTCGACAATGCGTTCTTCGAGCTGGAGCGGTGGCCAGGCAGCAAGACCGATCAAACGCTGAGTGACGCCTTGGGTGACATCTTCGGGTACGCCCCCTTCCGCTCATTCCGCGATATCGAAAACCAGATTGTGATCAAGCCGGTCAACGGTGCGGCGGATCAAGTATTCATGGCTATGGCCAGGTGAGGAAGGAAGCATGGACAAGGAATATGTAAGCCGCAGCCGACTATTCAGGGAAGCCTTCCTCCCAGGGGCCTATACCCGCCTGCGAAATCAGGCGTACGGACGAGTCATGGGTATCCTCAACAACAGCGGCACAGCGCTGGAAGGCGTTGATAAGGAGCAGCTGCGCGAAGCTGTCCTGACATTCGTGCACGACTGGGAAAGCGCCGGTGGAGAAGTCGACCCAACCTTCATGACCGCCGCGGAAAAGAAGCGACTGGAAATCCAATCTCCATCAGAAATCTTCGTCTCGCCAGCACCGCTGATCCTCACCTGCAAACGATGCAAGGTGCTCGATTTCTACGATGCTCGTGAACCAGAAGACCGGACGCTCTCAAAAATGCAGTCCCGGATCAGACAGCACAACGGTAGAAGCTTCATCCCTTGCAAACGCAAAGGTTGTTCGGGAGAAATGATCCAGCTCCCTTACGTTTCAGTGCATCGCTGCGGGTATGCAAGCCCCGTGCACATCCCGCACCCTGCCCGTCGATCCAGCAACATCGGTTACAAGGATGCGGGCACGTTCTTTCACTCTTCGTTTTTCGACGTGGAGACCGGAGAGAAACTGTCGGGGTCATACCAGGACGATTGCCCTGCCTGCAGCGCTTTGTTCGGCGCCGAGATTCAGAAGCGCGGCACGCCTCTCACCAGTGGTGAATCATTCTATGCCCAGAGCACCCAGTACATCGCATTAAGCGAAGACAGGGGCAAGCTCATTGCAAGCCTCCTGCAATGCCTGCAAAACGCCCCAGAGGGCGCAGAGGGCTTGGCCCAGGATGTCTCCGAGGGCGTGGCGCTCGCGCTGCTAAAACGGTTGTCTGGTCGTGAGCTTGAGCAGAAGCTTGCCCTACTGCTCTCGACCAACGTTGGTGATGCAGATGAACAGGCCGCCCTGCGTTCGCTGCTGGAGCGAAAAAAGCTCAGCATCGCGAAGTTCGAACTCATGGCCGCAGATGACGACGACATGGCCATCGTGCTGGACTCCGCTCGGAAGGAAGTGGCCGAGATAGAAGGCAAGCTCGCCGCCTCTTCCGGATGCTTCCGTACGGTACGTGACCTCATCCCGGAGCTCACCACACTGATCGAGTTGGTCGGCAATCGGCGCACACTCGAAGCAGTCTTCTTGCCCCATGACGTTCAAGGCAAGACGATCGAGCAGGAGATCCAAGAAACCACGGATATCGCACAAAAGGACTTACTAGCTATCCAGTGGCAAAGCGTTCAAGAACGCTATGGGATCGATTCGATCACTCACATCCCCGATCTTCGAGTGGTCTTGGCTACGCTGGGGTACTCACGGGAGCGAAGCACGCCGACGATCAACCCTGAGGCACCTCCTGTGGTGCTCAACGCCTTTGCCGATCGCGTCGATGAGGGCATGAAAGGCAAAACATCGATCTACGCGATGTCGGCGAAAACTGAAGCCTTGTGGATCCGTCTGGATCCTCGCAAGGTACTCAGGTGGTGTATTGACTCGGCATACCTCGAATCGCCAGGCGACGACGTACTCGATGACAAAGCTCGCAGTCACGCCCACCTGCTGAGCCACTATCACGTCCTGGCCATGCACCCAGGCAAGGCAGCCCGGGAAATCCCGGCACGCAATCCTGAAGAGGGCGCCCCCTTCAATCTGCTGCACTCGATCAGCCATGCGCTCATGCTGACTGCGCGACGCCATACCGGGTACGACTCCAAGAGCATCCAGGAATACCTGATCCCCATGGATTTGTCGGTAATTCTGTACGTGTCGTCAGTCCAAAACTACACCGCGGGAGGGCTGCTGACCCTGTTCCAGCACTACCTGCAGTCCTGGTTTGACGACGCAAGCATGTTTGCCTTCAACTGCGCCTTCGACCCTGTCTGCACCGACGTCGGCAACTCGTGCAGCGGCTGCGTGCAGATCGAAATCGGTTGCGAAACCTTCAATCAGGGGCTGTCTCGCGCCTACATTCACGGCGGGCCTGCCAATCGGGAAGGCTCGCTGTTCATCCGCAAAGGCTACTGGGAAGCGCCTGCACCGTAACCTCACTGACCGCAACAGAAGTCAGGTCACGAACTCAACCTGACTTCTGTTACGACAGTCGAACAGCGGCAACACGCACAAAGACCGAAGACTTGCCGACGCCATGCTGGTCTTGGATGAAGCCATCGAATACACAGAGCGCCTGGAGAAAGAGAACCGACGAGTCGCCCTCAATGAAATGTATGAAGCACTTCACCAATCGCTTTTAGCTGGTAATCGCTCATGGCTTGGAAAGGTCTGTAACTGCTCCATTAACCCAACATTCAAATCGTTTAGCTAATCCCGGATGCTGTG
>NZ_JALLKV010000085.1:0-14838 GCF_023093815.1 Pseudomonas sp. PNPG3 | reverse complement strand
GGTCAAAAGCCGCTTAAAAAACTTCCCTAAAACCATAGAATCTCCCACAGGGATATCACCGCCCTCAGGCCTGGTGACATCTCTGTGGGAGCTGGCTTGCCGGCGATAGGGCCCTTGATGTCAGTTGAAGATCAACTGCGCCGCCACCGCGAACATCATCACCGCCACCATCAGGTCGAGCATGCGCCAGGTCGCCGGCCGGGCCAGCCACGGTGCCAGCCAGGCCGCACCGATCGCCAGGGTCGAGAACCACAGCAGCGAGGCACTGGCAGCGCCGGCCACGTAGGCGCCAGGCGCAGCCTGCTGGGCGCCCAGCGAGCCGATCAGCAGCACCGTGTCGAGGTACACGTGCGGGTTCAGCAGGGTCACCGCCAGTGCACTGAGCAACACCGCGCGGCGTGAGCGCGCACCCTGGCCCTGCTGGTGCTGCAGGCTCTGCCTGGAGCAGGCGCTGCGCAACGCCTTGGCGCCGTACCAGATCAGGAACACCGCGCCGCCCCAGCGGGCGATCGCCAGCAAGGTCGGGTTGTGCGCCAGCACGGTGGCCAGGCCGAACACTCCGGCCGCCACCAGGATGGCGTCACAGACGATGCACAGTGCCGCCACCGGCAAATGATGCTCGCGGCGCAAGCTCTGGGCGAGGACGAAAGCGTTCTGTGCACCGATGGCCATGATCAGGCCGAAGGCCACGAGCATGCCGTTGAGATAGCTTTGCCACATGGCGCGCTCTCCAAAGCGTCTAAAAGATGCTGGCCATTGTGATGAACCACGCTGTATAAGAAAAACAAATAGAGCTGATCCGTCATTAGGAAAAACGATGTTCGACTACAAGCTGCTGGCCGCCCTCGCCGCCGTGATCGAGCAGGGTGGTTTCGAACGCGCGGCGCAGGTGCTGGGCTTGTCGCAGTCGGCCATTTCCCAGCGCATCAAGCTGCTCGAGGCGCGGGTCGGCCAGCCGGTGCTGGTGCGTGCCACACCGCCAAGCCCGACCGAAGTCGGCCGCCAGTTGCTCAACCATGTGCAGCAGGTGCGCCTGCTCGAACGCGACCTGCAGCGCCAGGTGCCGGCACTGGACGAGGAGGGCATGCCGGAGCGCCTGCGCATTGCTCTCAATGCCGACAGCCTGGCCACCTGGTGGGCCGGGGCAGTGGGCACTTTCTGCGCGCAGCAGAATGTGCTGACCGACCTGGTGGTGGAAGACCAGGAAGTGGGTCTGAAACGCATGCGTGCGGGCGAAGTTGCGGCCTGCCTGTGTGGCAGCGAGCGGCCGGTGGCCGGCGCGCGCAGCCTGCCGCTGGGCGCCATGCGCTACCGGGCGCTGGCCAGCCCCGGGTTCATGGCGCGGCATTTTCCGCAGGGCTTCGCTGCCAGCCGCCTGGCCCGTACCCCGGCGATCGTTTACGGCCCGGACGACTTCCTGCAACACCGCTACCTGGCATCGCTGGGCATCGAGGATGGCTTCCTGCACCACTTGTGCCCGTCGTCCGAAGGCTTCCTGCGCATGACCGAAGCCGGCCTGGGGTGGGGCCTGGTGCCCGAACTGCAGGCCCGCGAGCAACTGGCCAGCGGCCAGCTGGTGGAAATCTGCAGTGATACCCCCATCGATGTGCCGCTGTACTGGCATCATTGGCGCAATGGCGGGCAACTGCTCGCGCAACTGACCGACCACCTGCGGCACACCGCAAGGCAATGGCTGGTGCCCTTGTAGCCACGGCTGGCGTCAGTTGCATCTGAAATCTAGACGGAGTCTTACATGCGAATTCTGGTCACCGGCGCGAGTGGCTTCATTGGCGGGCGCTTTGCACGCTTTGCCCTGGAGCAGGGCCTGGACGTGCGGGTCAGCGGCCGTCGAGCCGAAGGGGTCGAGCACCTGGTCAAGCGCGGCGCCCAGTTCATCCCCGGCGACCTGGGGGATGCCGAGCTGGCCCGCCGCCTGTGCCAGGGCGTCGAGGCGGTAGTGCACTGCGCCGGCGCAGTGGGCAACTGGGGGCGCTACCAGGACTTCTATCAAGGCAATGTGGTGGTCACCGAAAACGTGGTCGAGGGCTGCTTGAAGGAGCACGTACGGCGGCTGGTACACCTGTCGTCGCCGTCGATCTACTTCAATGGCCGCTCGCGCCTGGAAATCCGTGAAGACCAGGTGCCGCGCCGCTTCCACGACCACTACGGGCAGACCAAGTACATGGCCGAGCAGAAAGTGTTCGGTGCCCAGGAATTCGGCCTCGAGGTGCTGGCGCTGCGCCCACGCTTCGTCACCGGCGCTGGCGATGCCAGTATCTTCCCGCGGCTGATGCAGATGCAGCGCAAGGGGCGCGTGGCGATCATCGGCAACGGCCTGAACAAAGTCGATTTCACCAGCGTGCACAATCTTAACGAAGCGCTGCTCAGTGCCCTGTTCGCCGATGACCGGGCGCTGGGCCAAGCCTATAACATCAGCAACGGCCAGCCGCTGCCGCTGTGGGACGTGGTCAACTACGTGATGCGCCAGATGCAGCTGCCGCAGGTTACCCGTTACCGTTCCTACGGCCTGGCCTACAGCCTGGCCGCGCTGAACGAGGCGGCCTGCATGTTGTGGCCGGGACGCCCGCAACCGACCCTGTCGCGCCTGGGGATGCAGGTGATGAGCCGCGATTTCACCCTGGATATCAGCCGCGCCCGACAGTACCTGGACTACCAGCCCAAGGTCAGCCTGTGGACGGCATTGGATGAATTCTGTGCCTGGTGGAAGCACCAGCCGCCGGGGCAGTAAAGCCGGCCGGCCGACAATGGTCATCAACGCGCCGCGCTGGCGGTTTATACTCGTGCCTCTTTGCGACTACCGCGGTTGAATGTATCCATGCGTAACCATGCTCACGATGACTACGATGACGTGCCTAGCCTGCGGGCGGGCACCCATGACGATGACGAACTGATGCCGGCGCACGTGGTGCGCAGCCGCCAGAAGGCCGCTCGCGGTGCCAGCACGGCGCCGCTGTGGGCATTGCTCGGGGCCTCGTTCATCGCCTTGGCGGGCCTTGGCTGGTGGAGCTTCCAGCAGATCTCGTTGATGGAGCAGCAACTGGTGGCGACCCAGGAAAGCTTCGCTCGCATCAGCGAAGAGGCTGCCGGGCGCCTGCAAGCGATCAGCGGCAAGGTGGCTGCCAGCGAATCCGGCGCGACTACCAACAGCGAGGAGTTGAAGCTGCAGTTGCGCCAGTTGCAGAAGGGTGTGGCCGGGCAGACCGGCGACCTGGGCAAGCGCCTGGAGCAGGTACTGGCTGATACCCGTGAACAGCAGAAGGTCGTGACCCAACTGCAAACCCAGTTGCAGGCGCAGTTGAAGGCGGTGAATGGCGAGCTGGCCGCGTTGCGCTCGGGCCAGGTCGATGGTGGCAAGCTGGATACCCAGTTCAAGGGCCTGAACGAACAGGTTGCTGCGCTGAAGGCCGCACAGGTGGATGGCGCCAAGCTGGATGCGCAGCTCAAGAGCCTGGGCAGCGAGGTTGCTGCGCTGAAGAAGCAGGGTAACCCGAGCGCGGCCATCCAGGACCTGGAGCAGGACATCCTGGTGCTCAAGAGCCAGATCGACAACCGCCCGGCCGCGGCGGCGTCCAGTGGTGCTTCGGTGCAGGAATTCGACGCCTTCCGGGCGCAGACGACACGCAACCTGAATACCTTGCAGAGCCAGATCCAGAACCTGCAGCAGCAGATCAATGCCCGGCCCTGAGGTCACCTGAGCCTTCTTCGCGGGCACGCCCGCTCCCACAGGGTCAGCACAATCTTCAAGCTTGTCGCTGTACTTGTGGGAGCGGGCGTGCCCGCGAATGGCCTTGAATCACAACCGCGGATAGTCGATGTACCCCACCGGCCCCTTGCCATAGAAAGTCTCCGGCCGCGCCTCGTTCAACGGCGCATCCGCCGCCAGCCGCGCCGGCAGATCAGGGTTGGCGATGAACGGCACGCCAAACGCCACGGCGTCGGCCTTGCCATTGGCCAGGGCTGCATTGGCACTGGCCTTGTCAAAGCGCTCATTGACGATGTACGGGCCCCCGAACGCTTCCTTGATCAGCGGGCCGATACTGTCATCGGCTTCCTTTTCCCGCGAGCAGATGAAGGCAATACCACGCTTGCCCAGCTCACGGGCCACGTAGGTAAATGTTTCGGCACGGTCGGCATCGCCCATGTCATGGGCATCGGCCCGCGGCGCCAGGTGCACGCCCACGCGGTTTGCGCCCCATACCTCGATGGCCGCATCGGTCACTTCCAGCAGCAGCCGTGCACGGTTTTCCAGCGAACCACCGTAGCGGTCGGTGCGCTGGTTGGTGCTGCTCTGCAGGAACTGGTCGAGCAGGTAGCCGTTGGCGCCGTGGATTTCCACACCATCGAAACCGGCAGCCTTGGCATTCTCGGCACCGCTGCGGTAGGCCTCGACGATGTCGATGATTTCTTCGGTTTCCAGCGCACGTGGGGTGGGGTAGTCACTGAGCGGGCGCACCAGGCTTACATGGCCCTTGGGCTGGATCGCGCTGGGGGCCACCGGCAGCTCGCCGTTCAGGTAGCTGGGGTGGGAGATGCGGCCAACATGCCACAGCTGCAGGAAGATGCGCCCGCCGGCGGCATGCACGGCCTTGGTCACGTTGTTCCAGCCACGCACCTGTTCGTCGTTCCAGATACCGGGGGTATCCGGGTAGCCGACGCCCATGGCGCTGACCGAGGTCGCCTCGCTGAGGATCAGCCCGGCGCTGGCGCGCTGCACGTAATACTCGGCCATCAGCGCGTTGGGCACGCGGCCTTCGTCGGCCCGGCAGCGGGTGAGCGGGGCCATGATGATGCGGTTGGGCAGTTGCAGGTCGCCCAGGGTGATCGGATCGAAAAGCGTGGTCATGACGGTTACCTGCCTGTTCAGAGTGCTTGGCGCAGTTGTTCGAGAAACGCCTGGATGGTGGCTTCGTTGCGTTTGAAGAAATGCCATTGGCCGATCTTCTGGCTGCTGATCAGCCCGGCGCGCTGCAAGGTGGCCAGGTGGGCGGAGACGGTCGACTGCGACAGGCCGCAGCGTTGGTCGATCTGCCCGGCACACACACCGTTCTCGGTGCTGTGGTACTGGTCGGGGAATTGCGTAGCCGGGTCCTTCAGCCAGCTGAGGATTTCTCGCCTGACCGGGTGGGCCAGCGCTTTTATGATTTCGTCGAGATCGAGAGGCATGGGTTGAGGCTCGTTGTAGCGGTATATCGCGATAGGACGAAATGTAAATCGTGGTTTCCCGATATACAAATATGAAGAGGTTCTGAGCTGAGCACGAATCGCTATATCGCGTTATAACGATATATGGGCCGGCGGTGCTAGACTGCGCTCATGAACTACCTCGCACACCTGCACCTTGGCGGCCCGGCGCCGCAACAACTGCTTGGCAGCCTGTATGGCGACTTCGTCAAAGGCTCGCTGGAAGGGCGCTTCCCGCCAGCGCTGGAGGCGGCCATCCGGTTGCACCGGCATATCGACAGCTATACCGACCAGCACCCGTTGGTGCTGGCGGCACTGGCGCGCTTTCCGCGGGAGCGGCGGCGCTTTGCCGGCATCGTTCTGGATGTGTTTTTCGACCATTGCCTGGCCCGGCATTGGCAGGATTATGCCGAGCAGCCGCTGGAGCAGTTCACCGGGGATTTTTATCGGGTATTGCTTGCGGAGCCCGAGTTGCCGGGGCGGCTGGCGCGGATAGCGCCGTTCATGGCGGCGGATGACTGGCTGGGTGCGTATGGCGACTTTGCCACGCTGGAGCAGGTGTTCAACGGCATTGCCCGGCGCCTATCGCGGCCGGAGGGCATGGTTGGGGTGATGGGGGAGCTGGAGCGGCTGTATGAGCCATTGCTGGCGGACTTCAGGGAGTTTTATCCACAGTTGCAGGCGTTTGCTGCAGCGGGGCGGATGTCTGACAGTTAGTGCTGGGTTGGCATTGCCGGCCTCTTCGCGGGTAAACCCGCTCCCACAGGTACACCACAGAACTCAGGATGAGCGCCATCCCTGTGGGAGCGGGTTCACCCGCGAAAAGGCCAGAACAGGCAGTGCATAAAACTCAGGCAGCCCGCGCCTGCCGCCGTGGCGCCAGCTCAACCTCTTCAACCCCGAACAACGCCAGGTGAATCGCCTGCTGCGCCTGCAACGCCAGCACCGCTCGCTCCTTGCCCACGCTGCCGATCGGCTGCAGCAGGTGAATGCATACCTCGCCCCGCGGCAGGGCAAACAGGCGCATCAGGTGCGACACCAGGTCATCGTCACCAATAAACGGTGCAATCGGGTCGATCTGGCCATCGCGCAGGTACTGGATGGCGACCGGCTGCACCGCCACGCCACGGTCGATGGCACCTGCCAGCAGGCGACCATGGAAGGTGCGCAGGGTACGGCCACTGGTGGTGGTGCCCTCCGGGAAGATCAGTAGCGGCCGGGAAAGACCCAGTTGCCTGGCGATCTGCTCACGCAGTCGCTGGCTGTCGCCCCCGCCACGGCGGATGAACAAGGTGCCGGCCTTTTCCGCCAGCCAGCCGGCCACCGGCCAGTGCCGCACTTCGGCCTTGGACAGGAACGACAGCGGCAGCAGCATGCCAAGCAACGGGATATCGGTCCAGGACACGTGGTTGCTGACCCACAGCATTGGCCGTTGGGGCAGCTCTCCGATCACCCGCACATCGAAGGGCAGGGCCGCGACCAGGCGCTTCATGAAAAGGCAGGTCCAGCGCTGGCGGCGCTCGATGGGCGTCTTGAACCCCAGGCGTTCGCCCAGGGCGATCACGCTGGCCATCAGCATGCCCAGCAGCAGTACCAGCAGCAGTACCAGCAGCAGTCGAGTCAGGCGGGCCATTACCCGCAGCTTCGGCATCAGACCGCTGCCTTGAAGTGGCGGGCGTAGCGTGGGCACAGTTCGTCGCGTTTGAGCAGGATGAACACGTCGGCCACCTGAAAGTCTTCGTCCCAGCACGGCTCGCCGCAGATCTTCGCGCCCAGGCGCATGTACGCCTTGAGCAGCGGTGGCATCTCGGCGATGACGTTGTTCGGCAGTGCCAGGTTGGGCAATGGGTTCTTCGGCTCGGCGCGCAGGTGCTCGGTGCACAGGTAGCGGTCACGCAGGCGCTGCATCACCGCATGGGCCTGTACCCCGCCATCCTGCATGGGGATGCTGGCGCAGCCCATCAGGTAGCTGTAGCGGCCTTCGTTGAGCACTTCGGCCAGTTCGCCCCAGAGCACGGCGATGGTGCCGCCGTTGCGGTAGTCGGGAGCTACGCAGGTTCGGCCCAGCTCCAGGATCGGGCCCTGCAGCTGCAACAGGCCATGCAGGCTGAATTCTTCTTCGCTATAGAAGCGGCCCAGGCTGCTGGCGGCCTGATGGTCGAGCAGGCGGGTGGTGGCAACCAGCTCGCCGGTGCTCAGGTCGCGTACGCCAATGTGGCGGCAGTGCACGTCGTAGTCGTCCATGTCCAGGCCTTGCTCGGCTCCTTTGAGCTTGGCCTTGAATTCGGCGCTGAACACTTTGTAGCGCAGGGCCTGGGCTTCCTGCACGGCCGTGGCGCCAACCAGGCGTTCGGCTTGCAGACGGCGTTCGGTGCTGTTGTCGCCAGCGTGAGCGATCCGAGTCATTACGAGTCTCCATAAGCCAGCCATGAAGGGTTGCGGCCGGTCGGCTTTGTTGTGCAAAGTCAGCCTAGGTAGATGGGGTGTCACCCCTGTGAATCTTTGGTGATGCTTGCGTGACACCCCCTGAGCCACAACTGAAAGCCCTTCAGCAAGGAGCCGACCGATGGCCTGGTTGCAACGACTCAACGACCCGCTTCGCCAAGCGCTGGCGGGCACTCTGGGCGAAACCTATGCTGCGCTGCTCGAGCGCCTTGGCCCGGTTGCCCCGTTCGAACTGGCGGTGCTCGGCGGGCGCGCGATGGCCACCCCCGGCCTGGCCTTCCTGGTCGGCTACCAGGCCGCCTTGCGCATGCTGTGGCCCAGTGCTCCACCCAGCCTCGGCGCCCTGTGCGCCACCGAACGGCGCAGCGTGCGGCCGGCGGACATGCGCACGCGCCTGGACGGCTTGCGGCTGACCGGTAGCAAGGACTTCGTCACTGCCGGCCTGGAGGCGGAATGGCTGCTGGTGGCGGCGCGCTGCGAGGCGACGGGCGCGGCACCGCAGTTGAACCTGGCGGTGGTCTACCCCGGGGAGCCAGGCGTGACGCTGGAAGCGCTGCCGACGCTGCCGCTGATGCCGGAAGTAGGCCATGGGCGACTGGTGCTGGAGCACGCGGCGTGCGAGTTGTTGGCCGGTGATGGTTGGGATGCCTATGTGAAGCCGTTCCGTTCGCTGGAGGACTTGTATGTGCTTACGGCGTTGACGGCCTGGTTATATGGCGTGGGGCAGGAGTGCGCCTGGCCGCAGGCCCTGCGCCTGCAGCTGCTTGGGCTGCTGGCCGGGTGTGCCGAAGGTAGCCGGCAGTGCGCCGATAGCGTTGGTTGCCATTTGTTGCTGGGAGGATTGTTTGCACAGTTCCAGGCGCTGCGAGGGGAGATCGATGCCGCGTTGGCGGCGGGGCCGGCGCAGTGGGCGCAGATCTGGCAGCGTGACCAGGGGGTGATGGCGCTGGCGGCGGCGGCGCGGGAGAAGCGGCTGAACAAGGCTTGGGCTGCTGCGGGATTGTCATGAATGGCTGATAGGTTTGTGTGATCCGATGAATCCTGGGGCCGCTGTGCGGCCCTTCGCGGGCTTGCCCGCTCCCACAGGTATATCGCTTAGCCCATGAATGGTGCGATCCCTGTGGGAGCGGGCGGGCCCGCGAAGGGCTGCAAGGCAGCCCCATAAAACGCGAGCCTCTACTGGGATGCTGAAAGGTCTGCTGCTGCTTTTTTGCATGGCCATGGCCCCTGCCAAGGCTGAGGTCTGGCCTGACCCTGACTGGCACAACGACCCTGCCTCCCTCGACTGGCAAGCCGTCGACGCCTACGCCTTCCCCGCACGCACCACCCCCGAACGCAGCGGCATCCGCACCGACGCCCTGCTGATCATCCGCGACGGCCGCATCCTCCACGAACGCTACGCCGCCCCCAGCACTGCCGCCACCGCCCACCTCACCTGGTCGATCAGCAAGAGCGTACTCGCCACGCTATTGGGCGTAGCCCAGGGCGAAGGCCGCTTCCAGCTGCAGGACCCGGTGACCCGTTTCTACCCGGCCATGCACGCCCATCCCGGCGTGCGCATGGCCGATCTGCTGCATTGGGCCAGCGGCCTGGACTGGCAGGAAGACTACGAATACGCCCCGCTCAAGTCCTCGGTGGTGGCCATGCTGTATACCCGTGGCCGCGAGGACATGGCGGCCTACACGGCGGCGCGGGAAGCGGTGGCCAGCCCGGGCCAGCGGTTTCTCTATTCCAGTGGCGACAGCAACCTGCTGGCCGCCGCGTTGCGCGGCATGCTCGATGCCGGTCAGTACCACGACTACCCCTGGCATGCGCTGTTCATTCCGTTGGGGATCGACAGCGCGGTATGGGAGCGGGACCGCGCGGGTACCTATGTGGGTTCGTCCTACCTGTACCTCAGCGCTCGCGACCTGGCGCGCATCGGCCTGCTGATGCAGCGCGACGGGCGTTGGCAGGATCGGCAATTGCTGCCCAAGCCCTGGGTGACCTTCAACCGCACGCCGTTTGCTGAGGCCGAAGCGCTGCCCGGCGAGGCCAACCCCGGTGGCCACTGGTGGCTCAACCAGCCGCTGCCCGGCGCTGCCCGGCCTTGGCCGAGTGCTCCCGCAGACACCTATGCCGCCCTTGGCCACTGGGGCCAGGCGCTGTACGTGCTGCCCGCGCAAAAGCTGGTGATCGTGCGTTACGCCGATGACCGCGACGGCAGCTACCAGCACGATGAACTGCTAAAGCGGATACTCGCGGCGCTGGCTGGGGAGGGAGCATGAAGCGGGTGCTGCTGGTGGTGTTGCTGGGGGTGGTGTACTGGGCCTGGCATGAGCGCCAGGCCCTGGCGGACTTCCCTGGTATCCTTTCGGCCTACTCGGCCAAGGAATATTGCTCGTGCCGCTTCGTCATGGGGTTCGAGCCGGCGTATTGCCAAGGCTACGTGAAGCAATGGCTGCCGCTGAGCCTGCTGGAGGAAGACAGCCAACAGCGGCAGGTCACCGCCGAAGGCCTGGGCCGTCGCAATCAGGCTGCTTGGCAAGGCCCGCGCGAGGGCTGCCGCTTGCTGCCGTGAAGGCGGGCGGGTAAGGTTGGCGGCCTGGTTTCACGAGATCTGTCATGTTCAAGCTGCCCCGCCTGCTGCCCGCCTTGTTGCTGGCTTTTTGCCTGCCCGCCCACGCCAACTGGCACCTCGATGGCGAGTCTTCGCGCCTTTCGTTCATTACCGGCAAGAACGGTAACACCGCCGAAGTGCACCGCTTCCTGGTGCTGCATGGCACGGTCGACCGCAAGGGAGTGGCCGGGTTGAGCATCGAGATGGACTCGGTGAGCAGCGGTATTCCGCTGCGTGATGAACGCATGCGCGAGGACCTGTTCGAGGTCGAACGCTTTGCCGAAGCCAAGGTGCAGGCGCAACTGGACCTACGGCCGATCAACGACCTGGCCAACGGTGCCCAGATCGAACTGCGCCTGCCATTGACCGTGACGCTGCATGGCCAGTCCCACAGCTACAACGCCCTGCTGCTGGCCACCCGCCTGGACGAGCGACGCTTCCAGGTGGTGACCCTGGAGCCCCTGGTGCTGCGCGCCGAGGATTTCGGCCTGCTGCCGGGGCTGCAACGCCTGCGCAAGTTCGCCGGGCTCAAGTCCATCAACCCGTCGGTGCCGGTTAGCGCGGTGCTGATCTTCACCGCCCGCTGACATGCCGGGGCCGGTCTTTCCCTGGCGGGATGGCAACCAGTTCGAACTGCTGATCGACGGCCCCGAGTTTTTTCCGCGCATGCTCCTGGCGATCATGCGCGCCGAATTCCAGGTCGACCTGGAACTGTATCTGGTCGAGGCCGGTGACTGCGCGGATGCGGTGGTTGAAGCGCTGGAGCACGCTGCCCGACGTGGCGTGCGGGTGCGCTGCCTGTTCGACGACTATGGCTCGCTGGCCTTCAACAGCAAGTTGCGTCAGCGCCTGCTGGACGCAGGTGTGTACCTGCGCTGGTACAACCGCCTGCGCTGGAAGCGTGGCTTGCGCAACCTGTACCGCGATCACCGCAAGTTGCTGCTGGTGGACGAACGCTGGGCAGTGGTGGGCGGCACGGGCGTCACCGACGAGTTCTGGACGCCGGGCGAGGCGACCAGTGAATGGCACGAGGTGATGGTGCAGATGCAGGGGCCGGTGGTAAGCGACTGGCAGTTGCTGTTCGACCGCCAGTGGCACGCCAACAACCGTCGCACCGCCTGGCGCCCCGCCGAAGGCTTTGGCCTGCCGCGCCTGCCCAAGGTGCCTGCACAGGGGCAGGGCATGGGCCGGGTGGCCTATGCCGACGCCCGCCAGCACCAGGACATCCTGCATTCGCTGGTGCGCGCGATCAACAGCGGCAAGCAGCGAGTGTGGCTGGCCACGCCTTACTTCCTGCCGACCTGGAGCGTGCGCCGGTCGCTGCGCCGGGCTGCCGGCAAGGGGGTCGATGTGCGGCTGCTGCTGACCGGGCCGCGCACCGATCACCCCTCGGTACGTTACGCCGGGCACCGCTATTACCCGCGTCTGCTGCGCGCCGGGGTGCGCATCTATGAGTACCAGCCGTGTTTCCTGCACCTGAAGATGGTGCTGATCGACGACTGGGTCAGTATCGGCTCATGCAACTTCGATCACTGGAACCTGCGCTTCAACCTCGAGGCCAATATCGAGGCACTCGACCCGCCGCTGACGGCTGCCGTGCAGGCCAGTTTCGAGCGTGATTTCGCCTTGAGCGAGGTGGTCGACCTGGGCCACTGGAATGCCCGGCCGCTGTGGCGCCGGGTGAAGCAGCGGTTGTGGGGGTGGCTGGACCGGTTGGTGGTCAACTTGCTCGACCGTCGCGACTGAGACCAGCTATCGTGCAGTGATTGGCTCAAGGCAATCGAAGGAGTGGGTGCGATGACGGCAAAGAAAATTCTCATGTTGGTCGGCGACTACGTCGAAGATTACGAAGTCATGGTGCCGTTCCAGGCGCTGAGCATGGTCGGGCACACGGTGCATGCGGTATGCCCGGAAAAAGTCGCGGGGCAGACGGTGCGTACCGCGATTCATGATTTCGAGGGCGAACAGACCTACAGCGAAAAGCCGGGGCACAACTTTGCCTTGAATTATGACTTCGTGCGTGTACGGCCCGAGAGTTACGACGCGCTGCTGATCCCTGGTGGTCGTGCGCCAGAGTACCTGCGCCTGGATGAAAAGGTGCTGGAGCTGGTACGCGCATTCAACCAGGCGGGCAAGCCGATCGCGGCGGTATGCCATGGCGCCCAGTTGCTGGCGGCGGCTGGCGTGCTGGAAGGGCGCGAATGCAGTGCGTACCCGGCGTGTGCCCCGGATGTGCGCTTGGCGGGCGGGACGTTCATCGATATCGCGGTGGACCAGGCGCATGTGGAGGGCAACCTGGTGACGGCACCGGCATGGCCGGCGCATCCAGCGTGGCTTGCGGCTTTTCTCAAGTTGCTTGGTACCCGTATTGCCTGACAGGGCCTCTTCGCGGGTATGCCCGCTCCCACCTGTACCTCACTGCTCTCAAGTCGTGCGGGATCCCTGTGGGAGCGGGCGAGCCCGCGAATAGGCCAGCACAAGCAATACACCCTGATCAGGCCACCTGCTCGACCCAGTCATTGAGGTTGTAGTAGTTGGTCACCCGGGCAATCTTTCCGCAGTGGATATAGAAGAACGCCCCTGCCGGCAGCACATAGGTCTGCCCGTTGGCCGCCGGCAACCCTTCGTCATCGACCAGATATTCCCCATGCACGGTGAACTCCGCCGCCGCGCGGCTGCCGTCGGCGTTCTGCATCACCACGATATCGGCCAGGCGCTCGCGGTAGCAGCGGTTCATCTTGTCCATGAACGCTGCAAACCGGGCCTTGCCCATCTGCCGCTCGCCCTGGTTGATGTCGTGGATCACATCCTCGCTGAGCAGGGCGAGAAAGGCCGGCATGTCGCCCGCATTGAAGGCGGCGTAGTAAGCATTTATCAGTTCGGTAGCGGTCATGGAACAATACCTGTCGTGGAGGGAAAAGGCGGGTCGTCGCTCCGGATGATAGGGTTTCCCCTCAAGCCCGGCTTAGCCGAGCGCGTCATCCACATCGACAAAACGACCGCCAAGCATGGAAATACGCCTGTTGCACGGCGCCGCTATCGCGCCTTACATCGATGACCTCGCTCGCCTGCGCCTTACCGTGTTTCGCGAGTTTCCCTACCTTTATGACGGCACCCCGGAGTACGAGGCCGACTACCTGGCCACTTATGCCCGCTCCGGGCGCAGCCTGGTGGTGCTGGCGCTGGACGACGGCAAGGTGGTCGGCGCCTCCACCGGCCTGCCGCTGGTGGACGTCGCCCCCGAGTTCCAGCAGCCGTTCCTGGCCCAGGGGCGCGACCCGGCCAGCGTGTATTACTTCGGTGAATCTGTGGTACTGCCCGAGTACCGTGGCCAGGGCCTGGGGGTGCGCTTTTTCATCGAGCGCGAGTCCTACGCACACAAGCTGGCCGAGTTCGACTATTGCGCGTTCTGTGCGGTCGAGCGGCCAGGTGTGCATCCGCGGCGGCCTGCGGACTACAAACCGTTGCATGGCTTCTGGCGTAACCGCGGCTTCCTGCACGACCCGTCGCTGCGCACCAGCTACGCCTGGCGCGACCTGGACGAACAGGAAAGCTCCGACAAGCTGATGTCGTTCTGGCTCAAGGAACTGCCGATATGATCCGCCTGGCGGCCTGCCAGTACGCCATCGAGCTGCATGAAACCTGGGAGGCCTACGCCGATCATCTGCAAGCCCTGTGCGCCGAGGCGGTGGACGCGGGGGCCCTCCTGCTGCTGTTGCCGGAGTACGCCGGCCTGGTGCTCAGCGGGCAACTGAGTGCCGAGCAGCGGGGTGACCTGAAGGCCTCCATCGCCGGTATCCAGCCGCTGATCGAACCCTGGAGGGCCTTGTGCGAGAGCCTTGCCCGGCGCTGGGGTATCTACCTGCAACCGGGTAGCGTACCGGTGCTGGACAGCGATGGGCGCTACCGCAACCGTGCCTGGCTGTTCGGCCCCAAGGGTGTACTGGGTTACCAGGACAAGCTGATGATGACCCGCTTCGAGCGCGAGCAATGGGATATAGCCGCAGGCCAGGGGTTGCAGGTGTTCGACACCGAACTGGGGCGCCTGGGGATCCTGATCTGCTACGACAACGAATTCCCGATGCTGGCGCGGCGCCTGGCGGAGGGTGGTGCCGACCTGATCCTCGCCCCGAGCTGTACCGACACCGAGGCGGGTTACCACCGGGTGCGTATCGGTGCCCAGGCGCGGGCGCTGGAGAACCAGATTGCGGTGTTGCAGAGCCCCACGGTCGGGCTGGCGCCCTGGTCGCCGGCGCTGGACGAGAATATCGGCCGGGCAGGGCTGTTCGTGCCGCCGGATCATGGGATGCCGGGGGATGGGGTGGTGGCCTTGAGTGAAGAATCGAGCCCTGCAACCAGTCAGTGGCTGGTCTGTGAGGTGGACCTTGAGGAAGTACGGCGGGTGAGGCGGGAAGGGCAGGTGTTTACCCGAAGGGATTGGCCGGAGCAGTTTGACAGAGTCCTGTGAAAACAGCGGCGGCCTCTTCGCGGACTTGCCCGCTCCCTCAGGTACAGCGCAAGCCCGAGGGCTACGCGTTACCTGTGGGAGATTCTATGGTTTTCAGCAAGCCAGTTTCGCGCCTTTAGTGACG
>NZ_JALLKV010000084.1:0-15790 GCF_023093815.1 Pseudomonas sp. PNPG3 | reverse complement strand
CACAGCATCCGGGATTAGCTAAACGATTTGAATGTTGGGTTAATGGAGCAGTTACTTATTAGCTGCGTCAGATAAAAGGCCCAGGTCGTTCGAGCGGATGTAGAGGGTCAGGGAAATTTCCCTGGTCTCAACGTTCGGGTGGAACTGGTACAGCAGGTGGCACGGCGGCAAGGCCATCTCGTCGAGCTGCGCGCAGTTCCAGCCGTGGAACAGGATACGGCGGCTGCCCGGGTCGTTGGCGATGGTGTCCAGGCACTGGCGCACCTGGTCGATGGCCTTGTACAGGATGACGAACGCGACGCCGTCCTCCTCGTCCTGGGCGATGCGGCGGAAGCCCGCCTTCTCGGCCATTTCGATGGCCGCCGGGTTGCTCAGCGGGATGCGCTTGTAGCCCGGCCACTGGCGCCATTGCACGCCGTAGATCTCGCCCAGGTCGTCATGGCCCTGGCGGAACGGGTTGGCCAGCCACTGGGCGTTCTCGTTGGCGTTCTGGTCCCAGACCTTGCAGCCCAGTTCGCGGAATTCACCGGCGTTCTTCACGCCACGCAGGAAACCGACCATTTCGCCGATCGCCGACTTGAACGCCAGTTTGCGCGTGGTAATGGCCGGGAAGCCCTTCTGCAAGTCGAAACGCAGCATGGCGCCCGGCAGGCTGATGGTGCGGATGCCGGTGCGGTTGCCCTGCAGCGTGCCGTTGTCGATGACGTCGCGGACCAGGTCCAGATACTGTTTCATGGCTTACCTGTAGCAAAAACGGCAGGGGGATCGCCCCTGCCGTGGGATTAATCAGGCGGGTTTCGCCGTAGGCTTGCGATTATAAGCCCACCAGATCAGGCCAAGGCCAGCCAGGATCATCGGCACGCACAGAATCTGACCCATGGTCAGCCAACCCCAGGCCAAGTAGCCCAGCTGGGCATCCGGTACGCGGACGAATTCGACGATGAAGCGGAAGATGCCATAGAACAGCGCGAACATGCCGGATACCGCCATGGTCGGCCGCGGCTTGCGCGAGAACGCCCAGAGGATCAGGAACAGCGCCACACCTTCGAGTGCGAACTGGTACAGCTGCGATGGGTGACGCGGCAGCTGCGCCGGGTCGCTGAACGGTGGGAAGACCATCGCCCATGGCACGTCGGTGGCCTTGCCCCACAGCTCGGCGTTGATGAAGTTGCCGATACGCCCGGCCCCCAGGCCGATCGGCACCAGCGGCGCGACGAAGTCCATCAGCTCGAAGAACGACTTGTTGTTGCGCTTGCCGAACCACAAGGCCGCCAGCATCACGCCGATGAAACCGCCGTGGAACGACATGCCACCCTTCCACACCTCGAAGATCAGCGTCGGATTGGCCAGGTAGGCGTGCAGGTCGTAGAACAGCACGTAGCCCAGGCGACCACCGACGATCACACCCATCGACAGCCAGAACACCAGGTCGGAGAGCTTTTCGCGCGTCCAGGTGGGGTCGAAGCGGTTCAGCCGGCGCGATGCGAGCAGCCAGGCACCGCCGATGCCGACCAGGTACATCAGGCCGTACCAATGGATTTTCAGCGGCCCGATGGCCACGGCCACGGGGTCTATCTGCGGGTAAGGCAGCATGGAACTTCCTCTCGATTCAAATCAAAAAGCTGAGGCCGACACAGAACAGCAGGGCTGCGAACAGGCGTTTCAACAGACGTGGCGACAGCTTGTGCGCCAGGCGCGCGCCGAAGCGGGCGAAAAACATGCTGGTCACGGCAATGCCGAGCAGCGCCGGCAGGTACACGTAACCCAGGCTGTGGGCCGGCAGGTGCTCTTCGTGCCAACCCAGCAGCATGAAACTCAGGGCACTGGCCAAGGCAATGGGCAGGCCACAGGCCGAAGACGTGGCCACTGCCTGCTGCATGGGCAGGCTGCGCCAGGTCAGGAACGGCACGGTCAGCGAACCGCCGCCGATGCCGAAAATGGCCGAAGCCCAGCCGATCACCCCACCTGCACTGATCAGCGCGGGCTTGCCGGGGATGCCACGACTGGCCTTGGGTTTGAGGTCCAGGGCCATCTGCGCGGCGATGACCAGGGCGAACACACCGATGATCTTTTGCAGCAACGGCCCCTGTATCAGCGAGGCGGTCTTGGCGCCGACACCGGCCCCAAGGAGGATGCCGAGGGTCATCCAGGCGAAGATCGGCCATTGCACCGCGCCCTTGCGATGGTGCTCGAGCACGGCGTTGATCGAGGTGAAGACGATGGTTGCCAGCGACGTACCGACAGCCAGGTGGGTCAGCACCGAGGCATCGAAACCCTGCAAGGTGAAGCTGAACACCAGCACCGGCACGATGATGATACCGCCGCCCACGCCGAACAGCCCGGCCAGCACACCGGCGCAGGCACCCAACAGCAGATAGAGCACGAATTCCATTCGTCTTCCCCAAGAAATCAATCCGGCATGGTAACGGAAGCCGGGCTCACGGCTCTAGTGAACTGTGTGTCAGGTTGGAAGTGCCCCATCGGAGTGGGTACAGTGGAAAAAAACCGGAGGCCCTACCGATGTGCCTGATCGTATTCGCCTGGCGACCGGGGCACGCCCTGCCGCTGATCGTGGCGGCCAACCGCGATGAATTCTATGCCCGCCCCACCCAGGCCCTGGCGGCCTGGGAGGATGCTCCCGGGGTATATGCCGGGCGGGACCTGGAGGCAGGCGGCACCTGGCTGGGCGTCGGTCCGCAGGGGCGGTTCGCGGCGCTGACCAATATTCGCGACCCGGCGCAAGCTTTGGGGCCGCGCTCGCGGGGCGAGCTGGTGGCGGCGTATCTGCAGGGGGAGTTGGGGGTCGAGGCCTATCTGGACCAGGTGGCCAGCCGCAGCCGGCAATATTCAGGGTTCAACCTGCTGGTGGGCGATGGACGGCAGCTGGGCTATCTGCATGCCCGAGACGCGGCGCCGCGCTTGCTGGAGGCTGGGGTTTACGGGCTTTCCAATGCCGGGCTGGATACGCCTTGGCCTAAGCTGGTGAAGGCGCGCAGTGGGCTGGAAGGGTTACTGGAAACGCCAGAGCCACAGCGCTTGCTGGCGTTGCTGGCCGATGCCGAACCGGCGCCGGAGGGCGAGTTGCCGGAGACGGGCGTGGGGTTGGCGACCGAGAAGCTGCTGTCGAGCGTGTTCATTGCCAGCCAGAACTACGGGACGCGGGCGAGCACGGTGCTGATTGTGGATGATCAGGGGAAAAGGCGGCTTATTGAGCGCAGTTTCGGGCCCTTTGGTGGGCATTTGGGGGAAGTTGAGTTGCTGGCCTGATAATTTGATGTTGCTTGCTCCGGCCTCTTCGCGGGTAAACCCGCTCCCACAGGTACAGCGCAGCCTTCAGATGCGGCGCAATCCCTGTGGGAGCGGGTTTACCCGCGAAGAGGCCGGAACAGGCCACCTCACACTCAGAGGGTTTTATTGGCCCCAGGCCCGATCATCCGCGCCAACCCAAGGTTTTTCAGGGCCAGTTGCAGCGAGCTGTGGATAACCTGCGGGTTGTCATGGCTCAGGGCCTCGGTGAGCAATTCCTTGGCCTTGCCCAGGTTGATCTGGCGCAGCATCCACTTCACCTTCGGCAGGTTGGTGGCGTTCATCGACAGACTGTCGAAGCCCATGGCCATCAACAGGATCGCCGCTGCCGGGTCACCGGCCATCTCACCACAGATACTCACCGGCTTGCCTTCGCCATGGGCGTCGCGCACCACCGTGTTCAGCGCCTGCAACACCGCCGGGTGCAGGTAGTCGTACAGGTCGGCGACCCGCGGGTTGTTGCGGTCCACCGCCAGCAAATACTGGGTCAGGTCGTTGGAACCGACCGACAGGAAGTCCACCTGCCGCGCCAGCTCCTTGGTCTGGTACACCGCCGCAGGAATTTCCACCATCACGCCAACCGGTGGCATCGGCACATCGGTGCCTTCGTCACGCACCTCGCCCCAGGCGCGGTGGATCAGGTGCAGCGCCTCTTCCAGCTCATGGATACCGGAAATCATCGGCAGCAGGATACGCAGGTTGTTCAGCCCCTCGCTGGCCTTGAGCATGGCGCGGGTCTGCACCAGGAAGATTTCCGGGTGGTCGAGGGTGACGCGAATGCCGCGCCAGCCGAGGAACGGGTTTTCTTCCTTGATCGGGAAGTACGACAGCGACTTGTCGCCACCGATGTCGAGGGTACGCATGGTCACCGGCAGCGGGTGGAAGGCCGCCAGCTGCTCGCGGTAAATGGCCAGCTGCTCTTTCTCGCTGGGGAAGCGCTGGTTGATCATGAACGGCACTTCGGTGCGGTACAGCCCCACCCCTTCGGCGCCACGCTGCTGGGCACGGGCCACGTCGGCGAGCAGGCCGGTGTTGACCCATAGCGGCATGCGGTGGCCGTCCGGGGTAACGCACGGCAGTTCGCGCAGGGCATCCAGGCCCTGGGCCAGCTGGCGCTCCTCCTCGACCACGTCGCTGTACTGCTTGCGCAGCACTTCGCTGGGGTTGGTGAACACCTCGCCCTTGTAGCCGTCGACGATCATCTCGATGCCGTCGACCTTGGAATAAGGCAGATCGACCAGGCCCATCACCGTGGGGATGCCCATGGCGCGAGCCAGGATGGCGACGTGGGAGTTGCCCGAGCCCAGTACCGAGACCAGGCCGACCAGCTTGCCTTCCGGCACTTCGCCGAGCATCGCCGGGGTCAGCTCTTCACTGACCAGGATGGTGTTGTCGGCATACACCAGCGACTGCGCGCGGGCTTCCTGCAGGTAGGCCAGCAGGCGCCGGCCCAGGTCCTTGACGTCGGAGGCGCGCTCGCGCAGGTAGTCATCGTCCATCAGCTCGAAGCGGTTGACGTGCTCGCCCACCACCTGGCGCAGTGCGCCCTGGGCCCACTGGCCGGTCTTGATGACTTCGGTCACCTCACCGCCCAGAGCCGCGTCTTCGAGCATCATCAGGTACACATCGAACAGTGCACGCTCCTCCGGGCGCAGCTGGGTGGCCAGCTTGGCCGACAGCTTGCGCATATCGTCGCGCACACCTTCGAGGGCGTTCTGGAACAGCTTCAGTTCGGCGTCGATGTCATCGACGGTCTTGTCCGGCACGACTTCCAGATCGGCTGGCGGCAGCATCACCACTGCGCGCCCCACGGCGGCGCCAGGCGAGCCCGGTACGCCGACGAAGCGCGCTTCCTGGATACCCTTGCCCTGGCGGCCCAGGCCACGGATCGAGCCGGTGGCCTCGGCGTGGGCGATAACCCCTGCGAGCTGGGCGCTCATGGTGACCAGGAAGGCTTCTTCGCCCTCGTCGAACTGGCGGCGCTCCTTTTGCTGGATGACCAATACCCCGACCACGCGGCGGTGGTGGATAATCGGCGCACCGAGGAAGGAGGCGAATTTTTCCTCGCCTGTTTCGGCAAAATAGCGGTAACGCGGGTGGTCGGCAGCGTTTTCCAGGTTCAGCGGCTCTTCCCGGGTACCAACCAGGCCGACCAGGCCTTCGTTGGGGGCCATGCTGACCTTGCCGATGGAGCGCTTGTTCAGGCCTTCGGTGGCCATCAGCACGAAGCGGTTGGTTTCCGGGTCGAGCAGGTAGACCGAGCAGACTTGGCTGCCCATGGCCTCCTTGACACGCAAGACAATGATCCCCAACGCCGACTTGAGATCTTTGGCGGAGTTTACTTCCTGGACGATCTTGCGCAGCGTATTGAGCATGGCTCGGGGTCGAACTCCGTCGTCAGTCGCGCGTCAGCAGACGCGGTGCTAGCTCTTTCAGGGCGCGTCGGTAGACCTCGCGCTTGAATGTCACAACCTGGCCCAGCGGGTACCAATAGCTGACCCAGCGCCAGCCGTCGAACTCCGGCTTGCCGGTCAGGTCCATTCGCACCCGTTGTTCGTTGCTGACCAGACGCAGCAGGAACCATTTCTGCTTCTGGCCGATGCACAGCGGCTGGCTATGCGTACGCACCAGTCGCTGGGGTAAACGATAACGCAACCAGCCACGGGTGCAGGCAAGAATTTCCACATCATCGCGTTCAAGGCCAACTTCTTCGTTCAGCTCGCGGTACAGGGCATCTTCCGGCGTCTCGTCAGGGTTGATGCCACCCTGGGGAAACTGCCAGGCATCCTGGTTGATCCGTCGAGCCCATAGCACCTGCCCGGCATCATTCGTGAGAATGATCCCGACATTGGGGCGAAAACCATCCGGGTCGATCACGGCAGCAACCTCGCAAACGCATGTCACCGCATTGTTCCACAAAGCTTGCGAGCGCAGCAACGCGCCCGCCAAGCTTATGTGCAGCAGCGTGAAAACTCCGTATTCTGCGGACCTACCCTGTGGCTTATGCGAGTGACCGCGATGCGCCTGGCTTTATTCGACCTGGACAATACCCTCCTCGGTGGCGACAGCGACCATGCCTGGGGTGACTACCTTTGCCAGCGCGGCATCCTCGACCCGGTTGCCTACAAGCAACGCAACGATGGCTTCTATCAGGAATACCTGAACGGCACCCTGGACCTGCAGGCCTACCTGGCCTTTTCCATGGAAATCCTTGCGGCAACACCAGTATCCCAGCTCGACGAATGGCACCATGATTTCATGCGCGACTGCATCGAGCCGATCATCCTGCCAAAGGCGCTTAGCTTGCTGCAGCAGCACCGCGAGGCCGGCGACCAGCTGGTGATCATCACCGCCACCAACCGCTTCGTCACCGCACCGATTGCCCGGCGCCTGGGGGTTCGCGTGTTGCTGGCGACCGAATGCGAAACGCGTGATGGCCGCTATACCGGACGTAGTACCGATATACCGTGTTTCCGTGAAGGCAAGGTGACGCGGCTGGAGCGCTGGATGCTGGAGAACGGCTTCGACCTTGAGGACAGCTATTTCTATAGCGACTCGATGAACGATTTGCCGCTGTTGCAGCCGGTGGCGCATGCGGTGGCGGTGGACCCCGACCCGAAGCTGCGGGCGGAGGCCGAGATGCGTGGGTGGCCGGTGGTTTCGCTGCGGGATTGAGGTTTTCCTGTGCCGGCCTCTTCGCGGGTAAACCCGCTCCCACAGGTACTGCACAGCGCTCAAGCCTTGCTCAGACCCTGTAGGAGCGGGTTTACCCGCGAAGAGGCCAGCACATACAGCACAAAGCTGTCAGACCGGCTTGGCTCCCATCAGCCCGGCGATGGACAGGAAGCAAACCCCACTGAACACCGCCAGTGCCAGGGTAAAGCGCAACCCCACCACCTCGGCCTTGCGCAGCCGGTTCAACCGCACCAGCAGCCACCACACGGCAAACGCGCCCAGCGTATAGATGACGCTGGACGCCAGCACCCAGGCCTGCCCCAGCGGCCAGCCCACCAGGTGCACCAGCCACCAGCCGGTTAACGGCATGCTCACCAGGCACAGGCCCATCACCAGCCAGACGAACACCAGCGGCCGACGCAGTAGCTTGGCGTAAGCCTCGGCATCGCCCTGGCGGCGGGCGCGCACGGTCCAGAGCGCCAGGCCCAGAGCACCCAGCAGCAGGAGCGCAGTGGCGATGATGTGCAGGGTCTTGAGGGTGGTCAGGTGTTCCATGTCTCAGTTGTCCTTAAGCAGGCCATTTTGTGCAGGCTTCTTCGCCGGCTTGCCTGCTCCCACAGGGATATCACAGGCCCTGAAGCCTGCGCAGTACCTGTGGGAGCGGGCAAGCCCGCGAAAGGGCCGTCAGCCCCAGCTTAGCCGCTCAGCCCAGGAACAGCTTGTAAGCCGGGTTGTCGGTTTCGTCCCAGTACGGGTAGCCGATCTTGGCCAGCGCCGCCGGCACCAGGTGGCGCTCGTCCTCCGGCACCTGCAACCCCGCCACCACGCGCCCGTCAGCGGCGCCATGGTTGCGGTAATGGAACATCGAAATGTTCCAGCGCCCGCCCAGCTTGTTGAGGAAGTTGAACAGCGCCCCCGGCCGCTCGGGGAACTCGAAACGCAGCACCATCTCGTCACTGGCGCCGGCCGAATGACCACCAACCATATGGCGAATATGCAGCTTGGCCAGCTCGTTGTCGGTCAGGTCGGTAACCGGGAAGCCCTGCTCGGTCAGTTGCTGTGCCAGCGCCGCACGCGGGTCGTTTTCCGGGTGGGTCTGCACGCCGACGAAGATATGCGCCTCGTCGGAGGTGTGCTTGCGGTAGTTGAATTCGGTGATCTGGCGCTTGCCGATAGCCTCGCAGAAGGCCTTGAAGCTGCCCGGGCGCTCGGGAATGGTAACGGCGATGATCGCTTCGCGCTTTTCACCCAGCTCGGCACGCTCGGCCACATGGCGCAGGCGGTCGAAGTTGACGTTGGCACCGGAGTCGATGGCCACCAGGGTCTGCCCGGTCACGCCGTACAACTCGACGTACTTCTTGATGCCCGCCACGCCCAAGGCACCGGCAGGTTCGGTGATCGAGCGGGTATCATCGTAGATATCCTTGATAGCCGCGCAGATTTCGTCGGTACTGACGGTGACCACTTCATCCACATGATGGCGGCAGATGTCGAAGGTGTGCTGGCCGATCTGCGCCACCGCCACACCGTCGGCGAACAGCCCGACCTGCGGCAGCACCACGCGCTCGCCGGCCGCCATGGCCGCCTGCAGGCAGTTGGAGTCGTCCGGCTCGACACCAATCACCTTGATTTCCGGGCGCAGGTATTTCACGTAGGCAGCAATGCCGGCGATCAGGCCACCACCACCCACCGGCACGAAGATCGCGTCCAGCTGGCCTGGGTGCTGGCGCAGGATTTCCATGGCCACGGTGCCCTGCCCGGCGATAGTGTGCGGGTCGTCGTAGGGATGCACGTAGACGAAGCCCTTTTCATCGACCAGTTTCAGCGAATAGGCCAGCGCCTCGGGGAACGAGTCGCCATGCAGCACCACCTTGCCGCCCCGCGAACGCACGCCCTCGACCTTGATCTCCGGGGTGGTCTTGGGCATCACGATAGTGGCCTTGATACCCATCTCGCGCGCAGCCAGGGCCAGGCCCTGGGCATGGTTGCCGGCAGAGGCGGTGACCACGCCGCGGGCCAGTTCTTCCGGGGTCAGTTGGGCCAGCTTGTTGTAGGCCCCGCGGATCTTGAACGAGAACACCGGCTGCAGGTCTTCGCGCTTGAGCAGAATCTGGTTGCCCAGGCGCTTGCTCAGCTGCCCGGCGCTCTGCAGCGGGGTTTCGACCGCGACGTCGTAGACGCGCGAGGTGAGGATCTTCTTGACGTACTGTTCGAGCATCGGGAATGCATCACTGGGCCGCGGGACAAGGGCTGGGAGTCTACCCCAGCGCTACGTCGGGCGACCACAGCAAAGCCGCCCGAGCCGTTATACTAGGCTCTTTTCGAAACCGCCCTGCCCCTCTCGGAGCCCGCATGACCCAGGACCAACTCAAACAGGCCGTCGCCCAGGCCGCTGTCGACTTCATTCTGCCCAAGCTGGATGAAAAGAGCGTCGTCGGCGTCGGCACCGGTTCGACCGCCAACTTCTTCATCGACGCCCTGGCTCAGCACAAGACCGCCTTCGACGGCGCGGTCGCCAGCTCCGAAGCCACTGCCCAGCGTCTGAAGGGCCATGGCATCCCGGTCTACGAGCTGAACAGCGTCAGCGAACTGGAGTTCTACGTGGACGGCGCCGACGAGAGCGACGCGCACCTGAACCTGATCAAAGGCGGCGGCGCAGCCCTGACCCGCGAGAAGATCGTCGCCGCCGTGGCCAAGACCTTCATCTGCATCGCCGATGCCAGCAAGCTGGTACCGGTGCTGGGCGCGTTCCCGCTGCCGGTCGAAGTGATCCCGATGGCCCGCAGCCACGTGGCGCGCCAGCTGGTCAAATTGGGCGGTGACCCGGTGTACCGTGAGGGCGTGGTTACCGACAACGGCAACGTGATCCTCGATGTGCACAACCTGCAGATCACCAACCCGGTGGAGCTGGAAGCGCAGATCAATGCCATTGTTGGCGTGGTGACCAACGGCCTGTTCGCGGCACGGCCGGCGGATTTGCTGCTGCTGGGTACCTCTGAGGGCGTGAAAAGCCTGAAGGCTGAGTAACCTTCTTCGCGGGCGCGCCCGCTCCCACAGGTATTGCACAGGGTCCGAAACCTGTGGCGTACCTGTGGGAGCGGGCATGCCCGCGAATAGGCTCTCACAGGCACTCACTCCGCTGGCTGTTTGAACACATAGAACAAGTTCGGCTCACTGACCAGATAGATGGTCCCCGCCTCATCCATCGCAATCCCCTCCGCCTGCGGCACCGTCGCCTGCAACCCCTGGAACCCCTTGCGTAACGACAAGGTACTCAGCGGCCGGCCTTCCACATCCAGCTCCAGCACCAGCCGCGACTCGTCCGACAGTGCCAGCAGGTGCCCGCTGCGCTCATCGAACTGCAAGCTCGACAGGTCCCGCACGAACAGCCGCGAATCGCGCTTGCGGTCCTGCACCACATGCACCGCATAGGGCTGCTCAGGATTGTCGTGCGGGAAGCCATGCACCTCGTAGATCAGCATTGGGTCACGCTCCTTGGCCACGAACAGGCGCTTGCCCGCCGAATCATAGGCCAGCCCCTCGAAGCCCTTGTTGCCATTCAGGCCAATGCCCAGGGTCAGCTGCTCGGCATCGCCGGCATCGAGGAACATCGTGTCGTCCTCCAGGCGCACGCGAATCAGCCGCTGCTGACGCTCGTCGGTGATCACATAGCTGTTGGGCCCGACGTACTCCACGGCTTCCGGGTCGCCGAAGCCGGTCAGCGGCACTCGGCGCAGGATGCGCCCGTCCAGCGACAGCTCGATCAGCTCCGAGCGTGCATTGGTTACGGTAAACAGAGTCTTGCGGTCGGGGTCGTAGGTCAGCGCCGAGATGTCGTCATCCAGCCCCTCGATCGGCTGCGCCTCCACCAACACCCGGTAACGGTCCAGGCCGATGCTTTGCTCGGCTGGCTGCCACCAGGCCTTGAGGTTGAACCAGCCACGCTCGAACAGGCGAAACTCCTGCCCGGCCAAGCCGAGCAGGATCAGGCCGATAACGACCAGAACAGGGAACGGACGAACAAAACGGCGCATGAGGGAAGACTCGACACAGGGGTGACGAATCTAATCACGAACAACTGAAGTAAAGCTTAATGCCAGCATCCGAAAAGTCGGATGTTTGGGTCAGTTTTTGCTGAAGCGATAGAACAGTGCCGGCTCGCTGACCATGTACAGGTTGCCCTTGTCGTCCATGGCCACCCCTTCGGCACGCGGGATGGTGTGCTGCAGGCCGTTGAAACCGCCGAGCAGGGTCATGAAACTGACTTGCTGGCCCTGCTCGTCCAGTTCCAGAAGGATGTTGGAGTCGGACGACAGCACCAACAAGTGGCCGGTACGCGGATCCACGCCAAGCGCCGAGAGGTTGCGCAGGTCCAGTTCATCACTGGGCAAAAGCTGTTTTTCACCCGTGAGCGGGCTGCGACCGTCGGTTTTCCAGGTATACAGCCGGGGCGGGCGCTCCTCGCCGATTACCAGGCGCTGGCGCAGCGGGTCCCAGGCCACCGCCTCGAAGCCCTTGTTGCTCTTCACCGACGGGCCCAGGTCGTGGTTCTGGAAATCATCATGGTTCAACGAGGTGGTTTGCGCATCCACCTTGACCACGGTCAGGTCGTGCAGGCGCTCATCGGTGATTGCCAGGTAGCCGTCCTCCAGCACGGCGACGCCTTCCGGGTTGTTCCAGCCGTTGAGGGGGATCTTGCGCAGCACATCGCCATCCAGGCTCAGTTCGACCAGGATCGGGTTCTTGCCCATGACTGCGAACAGGGTGCGGGTACGCGGGTTGAAGGCAACATCCGAAGCTTCATCGTCGTCCATGCCCGGCAGCGGCTTGGCATCGATGTCGACCTGGTAGTCCGGCAGCCATACGCTTTCGCTGCGTTCGGCGGTGCTTTCGAAGCTTTCCTTGACCCACAGCGCGCCGCGGTCATCCCAGTGCATGGCCACGGCCACGCCATAGCCGATTACCGCCGCCGCGGCCAGGCCGAAGGGCCAGCGCAGGAAGAAACGACGCTTGGGGGTTGCCGGGGCGCTGGAGGGAGATGGCATGCGGGGGTCCTGGGGAAATGGGCGTAGATTCGCGCATTATCCGGATCAGGTGTGAAAAATCGGTAAACAGGACCGGCCTCTTCGCGGGTAAACCCGCTCCCACAGGCATAGCGTCGCCCTTGAGGGTTGCGCAGTACCTGTGGGAGCGGGTTTACCCGCGAAGAAGGCGACGCGGTCTCGAGTCAGAGCACCCGGCTTTCGAAGCGGCTCACACCCGGCAACTCCAGCACCAATTCGTCACCGACATTGAACGGCCCCACACCCGCCGGGGTACCGGTAAGGATCACATCCCCCGCCTGCAGCGAGAAATGCGCGGCCATGTGCTGGATCATCGGCACGATCGGGTTGAGCATCATCGCGCTGTTACCATCTTGGCGAACTTCGCCGTTGACTGTCAGGCGCACCGGGATGTCGGTCACATCCTCGAAGCTGGCGGCCGACACGAACGGCGGCAGTACGCAGGCGCCATCGAAGCACTTGGCCAGCTCCCAGGGCAGGCCCTTCTCTTTCAGCTTGGCCTGCACGTCACGCAGGGTAAGGTCCAGCGCCGGTGCGTAGCCGGAAATGGCGTCCAGCACCTCTTCCTCGCTCGGGTGAGTCGACAGCGGCTTGCCGAGCAGCACGGCAATTTCCGCCTCATAGTGCACCGAGCCACGTTCCGTCGGAATCTTGAAGCCACCCTCGGCTGGTACCACGCAGCTGCCCGGCTTGATGAACAGCAGCGGTTCGGTGGGGATCGGATTGTCCAGCTCCTTGGCATGCTCGGCATAGTTACGGCCGATGCACACCACCTTGCCCAGCGGGAAGTGAATGCGTGTGCCGTCTACGTACTGATGCTGGTAACTCATGGCCGACTCCTCTGGATACTGCTTTCTATTCAGGTGCGAAGATCTTACCCGGATTCATGATGCCGTTAGGGTCGAACACGGCCTTTATTGCCTTCATGCAGGCAATTTCTTCGGGCGAGCGGCTGTAGCCCAGGTAGTCACGCTTGGTCATGCCCACACCATGCTCGGCGGAGATCGAGCCGTTGTAGCGCTCGACGATCTCGAACACCCACTTGTTGACCTTGGTGCACGAGGCGAAGAAGTCGTCCTTGCTCATGTGCTCGGGCTTGAGGATGTTCAGGTGCAGGTTGCCGTCGCCGATGTGGCCGTACCACACCACTTCGTAATCCGGGTAATGTTCGGCGACGATGGCATCTATATCGCGCAGGAACGCTGGCACTTTCGACACCGTGACAGAAATGTCGTTCTTGTACGGGGTCCAGTGCGAGATTGTTTCCGACAGGTACTCGCGCAGTTTCCACAAGTTTTTCAGCTGGGTCTCGCTCTGGCTCATCACCCCGTCCAGCACCCAGCCTTGTTCGACGCAGTGCTCGAAGGTGGCCAGCGCTTCGTTGGCCACCTCCTCGGTGCTGGCCTCGAACTCCAGCAGCGCGTAGAACGGGCAGTCGGACTCGAACGGCGCCGGCACGTCGCCACGCGCCAGGATCCTGGCCAGGCCCTTGTCGGAGAAGAACTCGAAGGCAGTCAGGTCCAGCTTGCCCTGGAAGGCATGCAGCACAGGCATGATCGAGTCGAAATCGGGGGTACCCAGCACCATCGCGGTGAGGTTGCGCGGCGCACGGTCCAGACGCATGGTGGCCTCGACCACGAAGCCAAGGGTACCTTCGGCACCGATGAACAGCTGGCGCAGGTCGTAGCCGGTGGCGTTCTTGATCAGGTCCTTGTTCAGCTCCAGCAGCTCACCCTTGCCGGTCACCACTTTCAACCCGGCCACCCAGTTGCGGGTCATGCCGTAGCGAATCACCTTGATTCCACCGGCATTGGTGCCGATATTGCCGCCAATCTGGCTGGAACCGCTGGAGGCGAAGTCCACCGGGTAATACAAGCCCTGTTCTTCGGCGTAGGCCTGCAGCTGACGGGTAATCACCCCTGGCTGGCAGACCACGGTGCGGTCGAAGGCATTGAAGCCGAGAATCTGGTTCATGTAGTCGAAGGCGACCACCACTTCGCCATTGGCCGCCACGGCGCCTGCAGAAAGCCCGGTACGCCCGCCAGACGGCACCAGCGCCACCTTGTGCGTGTTGGCCCAGCGCACGATCGCCTGCACCTGCTCCACCGTCTTGGGAAAGACGATGGCGCTGGGTGCCGGTGGGTAATGCTTGGTCCAGTCCTTGCCATAGGCTTCCAGGGAAGCTGCGTCGGTCAGGACCTTGCCAGGGTCGACAAGGGTCATCAGTTCATCAATTACAGCGGGGTGGGTCATCGCTGGAACTCTCGACTTATTCATAGTCACCCTGAGCACTCTTCACCTGTCGGGATAAGCTCAGATTGTGTCGCGTATGCTAGCATAGCCCTCCCGCTGTTCATGCTAAGGCTGCCTTTGCGCCTGGCATCACCCTCGCCATTTTTTCTCCGGGATACAGGTTTACGCAGATGAGCAAGACTTCTCTCGACAAGAGCAAGATCCGGTTCCTTCTTCTTGAAGGTGTGCACCAGAACGCGGTCGATACCCTCAAGGCCGCCGGCTACACCAACATCGAATACCTCACTGGTTCGCTGCCGGAAGCCGAGCTGAAGGAAAAGATCGCCGATGCCCACTTCATCGGTATCCGTTCGCGCACCCAGCTGACCGAAGAGATCTTCGACTGCGCCAAGAAACTGGTCGCTGTTGGCTGCTTCTGCATCGGCACCAACCAGGTCGACCTGGAAGCTGCCCGCGAGCGCGGTATCGCCGTGTTCAACGCGCCATATTCCAACACCCGTTCGGTAGCCGAACTGGTACTGGCCGAAGCCATCCTGCTGCTGCGCGGCATCCCCGAGAAGAACGCTTCCTGCCACCGTGGCGGCTGGATCAAGAGCGCGGCCAATTCCTTCGAAATCCGCGGCAAGAAGCTGGGTATCGTCGGTTACGGCTCGATCGGCACCCAGCTGTCGGTCCTGGCCGAGAATATGGGCATGCAGGTGTATTTCTACGACCCGCTGACCAAGCTGCCACTGGGCAACGCCGTGCAGGTCACCAGCCTGCACGAGCTGCTGGGCCTGGCCGACATCGTTTCGCTGCACGTGCCTGAGCTGCCGTCCACCCAGTGGATGATCGGCGAGAAGGAAATCCGCGCGATGAAGAAGGGCGCGATCCTGATCAACGCCGCACGCGGCACCGTGGTCGAGCTGGACCACCTGGCCGCCGCCATCAAGGACCAGCACCTGATCGGCGCCGCCATCGACGTGTTCCCGGTGGAGCCGCGCTCCAACGACGAGCAGTTCGAAAGCCCGCTGCGTGGCCTGGACAACGTGATTCTGACCCCGCACATCGGTGGTTCCACTGCCGAAGCCCAGGCCAACATCGGCCTGGAAGTGGCCGAGAAGCTGGTCAAGTACAGCGACAACGGTACCTCGGTATCCTCGGTCAACTTCCCGGAAGTGGCCCTGCCGGCGCACCCAGGCAAGCACCGTCTGCTGCACATCCACGAAAACATCCCGGGCGTGCTCAGCGAGATCAACAAGGTCTTCGCCGAGAACGGCATCAACATCTCCGGTCAGTTCCTGCAGACCAACGAGAAAGTCGGTTATGTGGTGATCGACGTTGACGCCGAGTACTCCGACCTGGCGCAAGAGAAGCTGCAACAGGTCAAGGGCACCATCCGTTCCCGCGTCCTGTTCTAAGTTCGCTGGCGGCATGAAAAAGGGAGGCCCCGGTGGCCTAATGCCAGTCAGTTAAGCTGACTGGCATTTTCATTTTCGGGTCGGATATTTTGC
>NZ_JALLKV010000083.1:0-17700 GCF_023093815.1 Pseudomonas sp. PNPG3 | reverse complement strand
ATCCATGGGGCCTCAGCGCTTGACGGGCATCCATGCCCGTCACCTCCCTCCGCAGCCCCTTCGCTCGGCCTCCTGAAGTCGCAATCGGCGGCGCCTGAACTATCGCGCTTAGAAGCAAAAGCCGAAGCAAGAGCAAGAGCAAAGCGGTTCGCTGTGCTAGCGCGGTTTCAAGTCCAACCGGCGCAGATGGCAGGTCACTTCCTCGCGGTCGTGATACAGCTGCTTGCAAGCAATCGACACCTTGATCTTGCGCGCCTTGAAGGTCGCCTCCATGCGGTCGAGCAGCCGGCGTACCTCGGCATAGCGCTGCTTCATCGGCAGCTTCAGGTTGACCACAGCTTCACGGCACAGCCCCTCGCCCAGCCAGGTCTCGATCAGCGAGGTGGTACGGGCCGGTTTCTCGACGATGTCGCACACCATCCAGTCCACCGGCTGCTTCGGTTGCCAGGTGAAACCATCGGCCATCAGGTGCTGGACCAAGCCGGTGTCCATCAGGCTCTCGGCCATCGGCCCGTTGTCGATGGCGGTCACCAGCATGCCCCGGCGCACCAGCTGGTAGGTCCAGCCACCCGGCGAGGCTCCTAGGTCGACACCGGTCATGTCATCGCCCAGGCGCTGCTCCCACTGCTCGCGCGGGATGAACTGGTGCCAGGCCTCTTCCAGTTTGAGCGTCGAGCGGCTGGGCGCCTCGCGGGGGAATTTCAGGCGCGGGATGCCCATGGGCCACAGTGCACTGTTGTTGGCCGGGGCAACACCGGCAAATACCCGGCGGCCGCTGATGAAGGTGAGCAGCAGGCGTGGGCGGCTGGCATCGTCGACCAGGCGGCCGGCCTTTTCCAAAGCCTTGCGCAGCGGCACCTCGAACTTGCGGCAGAAGGTGGACAGTTCCTTGCCCTCGTTACTGTCCAGCACCTCCAGCCACAGGCTGCCGAACACCGGGAACCCGGCCAGATGCGCCAGCAGCACACTGATACGGTCGCTTTCCGGCAGTTCGACATAACCGCCACGAGCCCACTGCCGCGGGAAAATCAGCTGGTTGAAGCGCAGTTCCCCCATCAAGCGCTCGGCACCGCCCTCCTCGCTACAGACAAACTCGGCACTGGCACTCTGCGGCTTGCCTTTGGCATAGCCGGCAACGCCCAGGCGGGCGGCATGTTCGCTGATTTCGGCGCACACCTCACCCTCGAAACCGGGCCGGCAATGCATGAACAGGGTATTCATTTCTCACTCCACTACGGCTGGCGCGCCACAGGCGCCGGCAGGGCGGCGATGATAAAGGAAGATCGGAACCTGCGACACGCCCCGCCGGTCCAGAAAAAGGTCAGATGACGCAAAGCGGTCTAACCTGACCTTTCAGCCAGGTCCGTGCCGTGCGGATCGATACACAGCGGTGCCACCGGCATATCTTGCCAGGCACCGGCGCAGAAGGAGTTGGCAATGCCCTCGCTCGATAGCCTGAATACCCTCAAATCCCTCAAGGTCGGCGACCAGACCTACCACTACTTCAGCCTCACCGAGGCCGCCCGCCAACTGGGCGACCTGCAGCGCCTGCCCATGTCGCTGAAGGTACTGCTGGAAAACCTGCTGCGCTGGGAGGACGGCAAGACTGTCACCGGCGACGACCTGCGCGCGCTCGCCCAATGGCTGGGCGAGCGACGCTCCGACCGCGAGATCCAGTACCGCCCGGCGCGGGTGCTGATGCAGGACTTTACCGGTGTGCCGGCCGTGGTCGACCTGGCCGCCATGCGCGCTGCCATGGCCAAGGCCGGCGGCGACCCGCAGAGGATCAACCCGCTTTCACCCGTGGACCTGGTGATCGACCATTCGGTGATGGTCGACCGCTACGGCACGCCGCAGGCCTTCAGCGAGAACGTCGACATCGAAATGCAGCGCAACGGCGAGCGCTATGCCTTCCTGCGCTGGGGCCAGAGCGCCTTTGACAACTTCCGCGTGGTACCGCCGGGTACTGGTATTTGCCACCAGGTCAACCTCGAATACCTCGGCCGCACCGTCTGGACCCGTGAGGCCGATGGCCGCACCTACGCCTTCCCCGACACCCTGGTCGGTACCGATTCGCATACCACCATGATCAATGGCCTGGGCGTGCTTGGCTGGGGCGTGGGCGGGATCGAAGCGGAGGCAGCCATGCTCGGCCAGCCGGTGTCGATGCTGATCCCTGAAGTGATCGGCTTCAAGCTGACCGGCAAGCTGCGCGAAGGCATCACCGCCACCGACCTGGTGCTGACGGTGACGCAGATGCTGCGCAAGAAGGGCGTGGTGGGCAAGTTCGTCGAGTTCTATGGCGACGGCCTGGCAGAGCTGCCCTTGGCCGACCGGGCAACCATCGCCAACATGGCCCCGGAATACGGTGCCACCTGCGGCTTCTTCCCCGTCGACCAAGTGACCCTGGACTACCTGCGCCTGTCCGGCCGCCCCGAGGCGACGGTGCAATTGGTTGAGCAGTACTGCAAAGCCCAGGGCTTGTGGCGGCAGCCGGGCCAGGAGCCACTGTTCAGCGACAGCCTGGCGCTGGACATGCAAGAGGTCGAGGCCAGCCTGGCCGGGCCCAAGCGGCCGCAGGACCGGGTAGCCCTGGGCCAGGTCAGCCAGGCCTTCGACCACTTCATCGAACTGCAACCCAAACCGCTGGCCAAAGAGGTCAGCCGCCTGGAAAGCGAAGGTGGCGGCGGCGTGGCGGTGGGCAACGCCGACCAGGCTGGGGAGATCGACTACAGCCATGAAGGCCAGACCCACACCCTGCGCGATGGCGCCGTGGTGATTGCCGCGATCACCTCGTGTACCAACACCTCGAACCCCAGTGTGATGATGGCCGCCGGGCTGGTGGCGAAAAAGGCCCTGGAGAAAGGCCTGCAACGCAAACCCTGGGTCAAGAGTTCGCTGGCGCCGGGCTCCAAGGTGGTCACCGACTACTTCAAGGCCGCCGGGCTAACCACCTATCTGGACCAATTGGGGTTCGATCTGGTCGGCTATGGCTGCACAACCTGCATCGGCAACTCCGGCCCGCTGGATGAAGCGATCGAAAAAGCCATCGGCAGCGCCGACCTCACGGTGGCTTCTGTGTTGTCGGGTAACCGCAACTTCGAAGGCCGTGTGCATCCGCTGGTCAAGACCAACTGGCTGGCCTCGCCGCCACTGGTGGTGGCCTATGCCCTGGCCGGCAGCGTACGCCTGGACCTGACCCGCGACCCTCTGGGCACTGGCAAGGATGGTCAACCGGTGTACCTGCGTGACATCTGGCCCAGCCAGCAGGAAATTGCCGCTGCCGTGGCCAAGGTAGACACGGCGATGTTCCACAAGGAATACGCCGAAGTGTTCGCCGGCGATGCACAGTGGCAGGCCATTGAGGTACCGCAGGCGGCCACCTACGTGTGGCAGGCCGATTCTACCTATATCCAGCATCCGCCGTTCTTCGACGACATCGGCGGGCCACCCCCGCAGGTCACCGACATCCAGGGTGCGCGGATCCTGGCACTACTGGGTGACTCGGTGACCACCGACCACATTTCCCCGGCCGGCAACATAAAGGCCGACAGCCCGGCCGGGCGCTACCTGCGTGAGCAGGGCGTGGAACCCCACGACTTCAACTCCTACGGCTCACGGCGTGGCAACCATGAAGTGATGATGCGCGGCACCTTCGCCAACATCCGCATCCGCAACGAAATGCTGGCGGGCGAAGAAGGTGGCAACACCCTGCACGTGCCCAGTGGCGAGAAGCTGTCGATCTACGACGCGGCCATGCGCTACCAGCAGGAAGGCACGCCGCTGGTGGTGATCGCCGGCCAGGAATATGGCACCGGCTCGAGCCGCGACTGGGCCGCCAAAGGCACCAACCTGCTGGGGGTCAAAGCGGTACTGGCGGAAAGCTTCGAGCGCATTCACCGCTCCAACCTGGTAGGCATGGGCGTACTGCCGCTGCAATTCAAGGCCGGCCACAACCGCAAGCAACTGGGACTGACCGGCAAGGAGAAGATCGATGTACTGGGCTTGAACGGTACACAGATCCGCCCGGGCATGAGCCTGCCCTTGCGCATCACCCGCGAGGATGGGCAGCACGAGCAGATCGAGGTGCTGTGCCGGATCGATACCGTGAATGAAGTGGAGTACTTCAAGGCGGGGGGAATATTGCATTATGTGTTGCGGCAGCTGATTGCTGGTTGAGGCGCGTATGCTTGGGGCTGCTGTGCAGCCCCAATATTGTTCAACGAGAAGGACCACTCGTGCCTCGCTTCCACCTGATCGCACTTTTACTCCTGGCACTCGGCTACACCCTCGCCCTGAGCCAGGGCAACCTCGGCATCACCACCCTGCCAACCTTTCTCGCCCTGCTTGCCAGCGCCCTACTCGCTCGCCGCCCCCAGCGCTGGCAACAAGCTCTCGGCCACACGTTGTTCATCCTCTTGGCCATCGCCCTGGCATTGCACTGGCTGCCCGGCTTCAACGCTGCCAAGGTCATCGACGGCGTTGCCCTCAGCCCTGGCGCCCTGCCCTTCACGATGTACCTGAACCTGGACAAACCCCTGATCGGCGCCTGGCTGCTGCTGGCCTGCCCTTGGCTGTTCCTGTGGCGCAGCCAGGGCCTGGCGACCAGCCTGCTGTACGCCCTGCCCCTGACACTGCTTGCCTGCCTGGGCGGCGCCTGGGCAATGGGCATGCTGGCCTGGGCCCCGAAATGGCCCGACCAAGCCTGGCTCTGGCTGCTGAACAACCTGCTGCTGGTAAGCCTGACCGAAGAACTGTTGTTCCGCGGCTACATCCAGGCCGGCCTGCAACGGCTGCTGCGCCACCAAGGGCTGGCATTGTTCGCCGCCGCCTTGCTGTTCGGCCTGGCCCACCTGGGGGCCGGCTGGCAATGGGTATACCTGGCTACCCTTGCCGGTATCGGCTACGGCCTGGCGTACCGCTGGGGCGGCGTGGCGGCTGCGGTGCTCTGCCATTTTGGCCTGAACCTGGTGCATTTCACCCTGTTCAGCTATCCGATGCTGGCTCTTGGCTAGCCAGTCGGTCATCATTCGACTTATCCGTCATTAAACAGCAGTAAAAACGAAATAATGACGCTAAATTACTTGAACGTGCTCGTTGGCTAACCCAGATCGAAGTGATGGCCTGTTGCCACAGGTCAAGCACATTAATTATTCATTCAATAAAACCAGCGGCTTGCCGATACCAGTCGAAAGCCCTGCGGACTATCAACCCATGCGTAACAACCAGCCGATTACCCAGAGAGAACGGACTTTCCCTGCCCAGCAGCGGTTGATCTCCACCACCAATGCCAAAGGTGTGATCACTTACTGCAACGATGCCTTCGTCGAGATCAGTGGTTTCACCCGCGAAGAACTGACCGGTGCCCCGCATAACCTGGTGCGTCACCCCGATGTGCCGCCAGCGGTGTTTGCCCACATGTGGCAAACCCTCAAGCAGGGCCAGCCGTGGATGGGCATCGTCAAGAACCGCTGCAAGTCCGGCGACCATTACTGGGTCAACGCCTATGTCACGCCGATCTTCGACAACAACCAGGTGGTCGGCTTCGAATCGGTGCGGGTCAAGCCCACCGCCGAGCAGGTCCGCCGCGCCGAGGCGCTGTACCAGCGCATCAACCAGGGCAAGCCGCCGGTACCGCGCCGGGACAAGTGGCTACCGGTGCTGCAGGACTGGTTGCCGTTCATCCTGATCAGCCAGGTGGGCTTCCTGATCGGCAACTGGCTGGGCCATTCCTGGGGCTTCGCCCTGGCTGCCGGGCTTTCCGTACCGCTGGGCCTGCTGGGCCTGAGCTGGCAGCAGCGCGGCCTCAAGCGCCTGCTGCGCCTGGCCGAGCAAACCACCTCCGACCCGCTGATCGCGCAGATGTACACCGACAGCCGGGGCGTGCAGGCGCGCCTGGAAATGGCCATGCTCAGCCAGGACGCGCGCATGAAAACCTGCCTGACCCGCCTGCAGGACAGCGCCGAACACCTCAGCGAACAGGCGCGCCAGTCTGACGCGCTTGCGCACAAGAGCTCTTCGGGCCTGGAGCGCCAACGGGTGGAGACCGAGCAGGTTGCCGCTGCAGTCAACCAGATGGCCGCCACCACCCAGGAAGTGGCCAACCACGTGCAGCGCACCGCCGATGCCACCCAGGAAGCCAACCGCCTGACCAGCCAGGGCCGGCAGATTGCCGGTGAAACCCGCGAGGCCATCGAGCGCCTGTCGGCGGCGGTGGGCGAAACCGGCCAGACGGTGACGCAACTGGCCAAGGACAGCGACGAGATTGGTGGCGTGGTCGATGTGATCAAGGGCATCGCCGACCAGACCAACCTGCTGGCGCTGAACGCGGCCATCGAAGCGGCACGTGCCGGTGAAATGGGCCGAGGCTTTGCCGTGGTGGCCGACGAAGTGCGCCAGCTGGCCCAGCGCACTGCCGAATCCACCGGGCAGATCCACGGCCTGATCGCCAAGCTGCAACAAACCGCCAGCAATGCCGTACTGACCATGGAAACCGGCCATCGCCAGGCGCAGGAAGGCGTCGACCGTGTGATGCAGGCCGACGAGGCGCTGGTGGGTATCAGTGAAGCGGTGGCCAACATCACCGACATGGCTACCCAGATTGCTGCAGCGACCGAAGAGCAGACTGCAGTGGCTGACGAGATCAGCCGCAACATCAGCACCATCGCCGACCTGGCCGACCAGACTGCCGAACAGGCCCAGCACTCGGCGCTGCTCAGCGAAGAGCTGACCAGTACGGCGGGTACCCAGTACTCGCTGGTGGAGCGGTTCAACCGCTAAGGCGGCTTCCACAGGTACGGCATGCACTTTATACCTGCGCCGTACCTGTGGGAGTAACTGTCTTGCTCAAAATCCAAAAGATTGCGCGATCACTGTGGGAGCGGGTTCACCCGCGAACACCGGCGAAGCCGGTGCCATCCAGCGCGCAGGCTTCTTCGCGGGTGAACCCGCTCCCACAGGGGGCCGCGCAAGCCTTCAGAGTGCATTCACGACAGTTGCTCATGCAACGAGCGCGTGAGCATTACCAATCCAGTTGCAAACAGCTCTCGAAGTAGCGTTCTTCCCCGCTCAGCGGGTCTGCAAAGCGCAGGCTCTGCGCCAGCAACTTCAGCGGCCGCTGGTAGTCGTCCTCGTCGTTGAGAAGCTGCGGATAGAATGGGTCATTGCAGATCCCCGCCCCCAGCGCTGCCATGTGCATGCGCAACTGATGGGTCTTGCCAGTTACCGGCGACAGCCCGTAACGCCAAAGCTCGCCATTCTTCTCCAGCACTTCGGCCAGGGTTTCGCTGTTGGCCTCCCCCTCTACCTCGTGCATGCGGAAAAACGGCTCGCCATGAACCAGGCGGCTTTTGTGCACCAGCGGGAAATCGTGCTGCGGCATGGCCGCCGCAATTGCCTGGTAGCGCTTGTCGATGCGTCGTTCGGGGAACAGCCGTTGGTAGGCACTACGGCTCTGCGGGTTGGCGGAAAACAGCACAAGCCCGGCGGTATGCCGGTCGATACGGTGCAACGGCACCAGGTGCGGGTTGCCCAGGCGGCGGATCAGGCGGCGCAGCAAGGTCTGTTCGACGTATTCGCCAGTCGGCGTCACTGGCAGGAAATGCGGCTTGTCGGCTACCACCAGGTGCTCATCCACATGCAGTACGGTCTCCTGCACCGGGATCGGCCGCTCGTTCGGCACCTCACGGAAGTAGTGCAAACGCATACCGCGCTTGTAAGGCAGTTCAGCAGAAACCGCCCGCCCTTCGGCATCAAGCACCCGGCCACGAGCAAAGCGGTCAAGCCACTGGGCGCGGTCGATGGCCTTGAAATGGTCACACAGGCAGTCGAGCACCGTCGCCCAGTTACCGGGGGGCAGGCACACCGTGCTGGCTTGCTGGCGGGCGGGGTCGAAAGGCGTGGTCATGGCAGGGCTCGAAACGTTCACGGCCGCGCATTATCCCCCAAGCCCGCGCCCTCAACCAGCCTGGGCAATGGCCTCGCAGCGCTCCTTCAACCAGCGCAATACCTGCACCGGCTCCCAGCGCCCAGGGTCGTAGAGGGCATACAGCAACCCCTGATACCCCACCACATCCAGCCCGCGGTGATAGCCGGCACGCTGGAACAGGGCCTCGATCTCGGCGAAGCAGGTATTGAAGTGGACCTTGCCGAACGGCGTGCGGTCATCGGTCACCAGGCCTTCGAGGCGCAGTTCCAGAACAGCGTCGGCCACCCGCTCGACGGGCATGCGGTTGACGCTGTACTTGAGTTGCTCGACATTGAGCATGGCTTCACCTCGACACTGTATTTATATACAGCATACGAATATCCTCTTACCGCCGTCAATGCGCTTCATTGCAGGCCCGGCAGATAGCCGGTGCCTTTGCGGATGGTCAACACCTGGCGCCGAGGGGCGCCGCGCGACACGGCCAGGTGCACCCAGTCATCGAATTCGAGGATCAGTTGGTCGAAGGGGATGGTGCTTTCGCTGACCCGACGCACAACCTCGCGCGGGGTCACTTCAATCACCGTGAAATCAGCCGCCAGCCCCTGCAGATGCTTGCTCGTCAGCGTCCCGCCAATACGCTGGTTGACTGCGGGGCTGCGATAGCCGCTGCTGACAATGACCGGTGCGCCGAACAGCGCGCGCACCTGCTCCAGTGCATTGCACAGCAACTGCAGGTTGGCACGCGCCTCGGCTGGAGGATTGTTGTCGAGCCCTTCCCTGGCGGCGAGCTGCGAAACAGTCATTTCATCGAGGGTGAAATGGGGGGTAATGCGCATGGCTGGATTCCTGATGACCGGTGAAGAATGCCGGCCTCAACGTGCCGGCAGCGGATCATCACAACGCTGCACACCGCATGGAGCAGGGACAGACCTCCCCTGGCGCAATTACTGCGCGAGAAACGCCACCACCTGTTCGGCATCGAACGGCCAGTGCAGCTCGGCGCCGTTGTCACAACGGCGCAGCACCGGAATGATCAGGCCATAGCGTTCGAACAGAGTTTCGTTCTCGGCAATGTCGACCAGTTCCACCAGCAGGCCATGATCGACGAAGGGCATCAGCACGGCCTCGGCCACTTCACACAGGTGGCAGCCGAGGGTGCCGAACAGTTGGCATTCAGGCAGCATGGGGCAAGTCCGCTTTGGCAGGGAGAAACCTATTCTAGGTCCGTCCTGCCCACAGTGCACCTGACCTGGCTCAATCCTGGCTGGTGGCGCCGATACGGTGTAGCGACAGGTCCGCGCCCTGGAATTCCTGCTCATGGCTCAAGCGCAGCCCATGCAGCGCGCGGATTGCACCATACACGGCAAAACCGCCGGCCAATGCCACCACCACGCCCATCAGGCTGCCCAGCAATTGGCTGACCAGGCTGACACCGCCCATGCCACCCAGCACCTCCTGGCCGAAGATGCCGCAGGCCATGCCACCCCATACGCCGCACAGGCCATGCAATGGCCACACACCCAGCACATCGTCGATCTTCCAGCGGTTCTGCGCCGCGGTGAAGGTCCAGACGAACAGCGCACCCGCCACCAGGCCGGTGGCCAGCGCACCAATCGGGTGCATCAGGTCGGAACCGGCACAAACCGCTACCAGCCCGGCCAGCGGCCCGTTATGCAGGAAGCCCGGGTCGTTACGCCCGGCCAGCAAGGCCGACAGGGTGCCACCGACCATGGCCATCAGCGAGTTGATCGCCACCAGGCCGCTGACACCTTGCAGGGTCTGGGCACTCATGACGTTGAAGCCAAACCAGCCGATGATCAGGATCCACGACCCCAATGCCAGAAAGGGAATGCTCGAAGGGGCAAAAGCCACCAACCGGCCATCGCGGTAGCGCCCACGGCGCGCGCCCAGCAGCAACACCGCCGCCAGCGCCAGCCAGCCGCCCATGGCATGCACCACCACCGAGCCGGCAAAATCATGGAACGGCGCGCCGAAGCGTGCCTGCAACCAGGCCTGAACGCCCAGGTTGCCGTTCCACACCACGCCCTCGAAGAACGGATAGATGAACGCTACGATCAACGCCGTGGCACACAGTTGCGGCACAAATCGCGCCCGCTCCGCGATGCCCCCGGAGATGATTGCCGGGATCGCCGCAGCGAAGGTCAGCAGGAAAAAGCACTTGACCAGCGCATAGCCATGGTCGGCCGCCAACGCTGCCGCCGGCTGGAAGAAGCTGACCCCGTAGGCGATCCAGTAGCCGATGAAGAAGTACACCAATGCCGAAATAGCGAAGTCGCTGAGAATCTTCGACAAGGCGTTGACCTGGTTCTTGTGGCGTACAGTGCCCACTTCGAGAAACGCGAAGCCGGCATGCATGGCCAGCACCAGGATGGCGCCCATGAGAATGAACAGGGTGTTTGAACCGTGGACCAGAGAGTCCATCGCGCTGTGCATGTTTTCCATGAAATAGGCAGACCTGCTGAAAAAGGCACCAGGACAGTTCAAGAACCTGCATCCCTGCACCGAATCGGTGCCAGCTCCCTGCCCCGTTTCGGTGAACCGGGCGGAGCCTGCTTGGTTTTTTCTTGGGTTTGTCGTGGATTGAGTTAAGGTTTATCGGTATCCGCTGCGCTGACGCCCTGAATCGGCGCAATACCTGACCAGGGCGCCCCGCAACGTGGCAAAGCCTTAGCAAGGCCCATACCAGCGCCGGTACTTGAACCTTCCGCGCGTGCTATCACTCGAACTACCAACACTCATCGACAGGGAGATACCCATGGCCAGCAAATCGGCAAAGACTGCACAAGAGATATTGATGGCTGACTTCCAGGCACTGGTCCGCGACACCGAGAAGCTGCTGGCCGACACTGCCAACCTGGCAGGCGACCAGGCTGACGAGTTGCGTGAACAGATCCACGACCGCCTGACCCAGGCCCGCGAAACCCTGCAACTGACCCAGGACTCGGTGCGGGAACGCGGCCAGGCAGCATTGAGCAGTGCCGAACAGTACGTGCAGGAAAAACCGTGGCAGGCGATCGGCATTGCCGCTGGCGTCGGCCTGTTGATCGGCCTGCTGGCCAACCGGCGCTGAGGGGTTTCCATGGAGAACGACGCCAACGGCGCCAGCGCCTCGGGCAAGCGCCTGGGGGCGGCTGCCCTGGGACTGCTGCACAGCCACATCGAACTGTTCGGCATCGAATTGCAGGAGCAGAAGGGCCGCACCTTGAGCCTGCTGCTGTTCGCCGGCCTCGCCCTGGTATTCGCCCTGCTTCTGCTGACGGCGTTGTCCGGGCTGTTGCTGGTGCTGCTGTGGGATAGCTATCGCCTGGCCGGCATCATTGGCCTGTGCGTGTTCTACGGCATAGCCGCGCTGTATTGCGGCTTGCGCCTGAAGGCCGCGGTGTTCGACGAGTCGTCGCCCTTCGGCGCCACCCTCGAGGAACTTGCCAAGGACCGGGAGCGCCTGTTGCCATGAGCCTGCCAGAACTGCCAAACACCCGAAACCCGCGGGAACTGCGCAAGGCGCTGCTGCGCCTGCGCATGGAAATGCACCGCCAGGAAATCCGCCACGAGTCCGCGCAGTTGCTTGAGCCACTGCGCCGCGTGCGCGGCATGGGCAGCTCGTTGCACGACGGGCTGGGCATCAAGCATGCGCCGCTTTGGGGGATTGGCGCAGTGGTGGCGCTGGGTTTCCTCACCGGCAAGGGCGTGCGCAGCGGCAACCTGGCGCGGCTGTTGCGCCTGGGCACCAGCCTGCTGCCGCTGCTGCGCCTGTACCTGCAAGGCAGCCGCCGCCCCTGAGCGTTTTCCGTCGACTGCACCGGCCCTATCGCCGGCAAGCCGGCTCCCACCTCGATCGCATCGGCCTCCAGCCATGTGCAATCCCTGTGGGAGCCGGCTTGCCGGCGATAGGGCCATTACAGGCTTACCTCTTGCGCTGCCCTTCCGGACACCGGAAGCTATACCCCTCGATCCACAGGAGACCGCGCCTTGGACTGGCACACCCTGCTCACCCGCGAACGCCTGGGCAAAGCCCTGTACAGCGCCGATGAACTCGGGCGCAGCCCCTTCCACAAGGACCACGACCGCATCATCTTCTCCGGTGCCTTCCGCCGCCTCGGGCGCAAGACCCAGGTGCACCCGGTTTCCAGCAACGACCATATCCATACACGCCTGACCCACTCGCTGGAAGTCAGCTGCGTCGGCCGCTCGCTGGGAATGCGCGTCGGCGAAACCCTGCGCGACAGCCTGCCGGACTGGTGCGCCCCCAGCGACCTGGGGATGATCGTGCAGTCGGCTTGCCTGGCCCATGACATCGGCAACCCACCGTTCGGCCACTCTGGCGAAGACGCCATCCGGCACTGGTTCCAGCAGGCCGCCGGGCGTGGCTGGCTGGATGACATGAGCGACGACGAGCGCGCCGACTTCCTCAACTTCGAAGGTAACGCCCAAGGCTTTCGCGTACTCACCCAGCTGGAGTACCACCAGTTCGACGGCGGTACTCGGCTGACCTATGCCACCCTCGGCACTTACCTGAAGTACCCGTGGAGCGCACGCCACGCCGACGCCCTGGGCTACAAGAAGCACAAGTTCGGCAGTTACCAGAGCGAACTGCCGCTGCTCGAGCAGATCGCCCGCAAGCTCGGCCTGCCGCAACTGGAACACCAGCGCTGGGCGCGCCACCCGCTGGTCTACCTGATGGAGGCTGCAGATGACATCTGCTACGCGCTGATCGACCTGGAAGACGGCCTGGAAATGGAGCTGCTGCAATACGCCGAAGTCGAAGCACTGCTGCTCGATCTGGTCGGCGATGACCTGCCGGAAACCTACCGTCAGCTCGGCCCTGGCGATTCCCGGCGGCGCAAGCTGGCGATCCTGCGCGGCAAGGCCATCGAGCACCTGACCAACGCTGCCGCCCGCGCCTTCGTCGAGCAGCAGCAAGCCTTGCTGGCCGGCCAGCTGGCGGGCGACCTGGTCGAACACATGCACGGCCCGGCCAAGCGCTGCGTGCTGCAGGCCAAGGACATGGCACGCAACAAGATCTTCCAGGACAAGCGCAAGACCCTGCACGAGATCGGCGCCTACACCACGCTGGAAATCTTGCTGAACACCTTCTGCGGGGCCGCCCTCGAGCAGCACGGCGGACGCACGCCGTCGTTCAAGAGCCGCCGGGTACTGGACCTGATCGGCAACAATGCCCCCGACCCACACGGCTCGCTGCACAGCGCCTTCCTACGCATGATCGACTTCATCGCGGGGATGACCGACAGCTATGCCAGTGAAATGGCCCGGGAAATGACCGGGCGCTCCAGCCCGACCTGAGCCCTGCCGGTGCAGCCCGGACATCGCCCGTAGCTGCACCGCATATTGTGGGAAACTTCCTACATATACTGGCGGCAAGTTAAACGGCACGAATAAAAGTAAATGAAAAGTTACCAATCACGCTTTGACAATGAATTAAACGCGCTTATTTCGTAGCCCGAATTGTTTTATCTTGTAAGCCATTTCCCATATAGGGCTAATAGCCCTTCCTCGCATGCCCGATGACTTTCAACTGCGATAAGGTGCCGCCTGTCACCCTCAATCGCCCGCAGGGAAGTTGAACATGCATTCCATATTTATCGTCGACGACCATCCCGTCATCCGCCTGGCCGTTCGTATGTTGCTGGAAAACCAGAATTACAAGGTTGTCGGCGAGTCGGACAACGGCGTGGACGCCATGCAGATGATTCGCGAAGCCGCCCCAGACCTGGTCATCCTCGACATCAGCATCCCCAAACTGGACGGGCTGGAGGTGCTTGCCCGGTTCCAGGCCATGGCCTTGCCCGTGAAGGTACTGGTACTGACCGCGCAATCTCCCGCATTGTTTGCCGTACGCTGCATGCACTCGGGTGCTGCAGGCTATGTGTGCAAGCAGGAGGACCTGAGCGAACTGCTCAGTGCAGTAAAGGCCGTGCTGGCTGGTTACAACTATTTCCCCAGCCAGGCAATCAAGCATAACCAGGCGATAGATGCCGACCTGCAACTTTTCCGTCAGGTTAATGACCGCGAACTGATGGTGCTTCAACTATTCGCCCAGGGCCGCAGCAACAAGGAAATTGCCAAGGGCATGTTCCTCAGCAGCAAGACCGTCAGTACCTACAAGAAGCGCCTCATGCACAAACTTCAGGTCAATACGCTGGTCGATCTGATTGAAATGGCCAAACGCAACGCGCTGGTCTGAGGGTAGTCATGGCGCACAGTATCGCTCGCCTACTGCTCACCCTGCTCCTGTTCAGCGGCGTGGCACAGGCTACCCATCACGAAGCTTCATCCTATACCTTGCTGGCACGCTCATCGGCCAGGCCGGCATTACCAGCGCTCACGGACGAACAACGGCAATGGCTCGAAGGCCGTCAGGAACTGGTGCTGGGTACCTCGGCACCAGACTACCCGCCGTTCGACATCACCAGTGGGGGCCGCGACTACCAGGGCCTTACCGCCGAGTACGCAAGCCTGATCGGCAAGGCCCTGCAGTTGCCCGTGCGGGTGCTGCGCTTTTCCAGCCGGCAAGCGGCGGTCGAGGCGCTCCGGCAGGGCGATATCGACCTCCTTGGCAGCTCCAACGGCTACGAAGCGGCCAGCGATGGCCTGGCCCTGTCGGCCCCCTATGCCATCGACCAACCGGTGCTGGTAACGCGCGAGGACGAAAGCCGGGCGCTGGACACGGGCCTGGGCGGCATGCGCCTGGGCATGCTCTACCATTACCTGCCCCGCCAGGAGGTGAACAGCGCCTACCCCAAGGCCGAGCTTCTGGCCTTCGGCTCGTCCAGCCAGGCCCTGAGTGCCGTGGCGTTCGGCCAGGCCGACGTGTTCATCGGTGATACCATTTCCACCCACTACCAACTCAATCGCGGCCACCTGCCGCGCCTGCGCATGGCCAGTTTCGGCAAGCACGAGGCCATCGGCTTCGGTTTTGCCCTGCGCCGCGAGGACCGGGTCCTGATGGATCTGGTGAACGCCACCCTGGACAGACAGACCTCGGCCATACGCGCCAGCATCTTCAAGCGCTGGAGCGCTGGTAGCGACCTGCTGCTGACCGACCGCAAGCTGCAACTGACCGACACCGAAGAACAATGGCTGAAAGACCACCCGGTGATGCGCGTTGCAATCGATGACACCGCTGCACCGGTCTCCTATTTCGACGGCTCGGGGCATTTTCGCGGCATCACCGCCGACCTGCTCGAGCTCCTTCGCCTGCGCACCGGCTTGCGTTTCGAAGTGCAGCGCGCCAGTGGCCTTGCCGACATGATTGCCCGCCTCAAGGATGGCCGCGCCGATGTCATTGCTGCACTGGCCAGCGGCGGGATGAACGAAGACGACCTGCAAATCAGCCAACCCTACCTGGAAAGCGCCTATGTGCTGGTCAGCCGCAAGGACAAACAACCCTTCACCTCGCTGGAACAGCTGCAGGGTCATCGCATCGCCATTACCCGCTACAGTGCCATGGACGCCATGCTGTCGCGGCACTATCCGCAAATCGGCTGGGTCGAGACCGAAAGCTCGTTCTATTCCATGGCGTTGCTCAACAGTGGTGCCGTCGATGCGGTGATCACCACCTTGATCGACGCCAACCACGCCCTGGCTGGTAATCCCGAACTGGTCATCCGGGCCACCGTCGGCAGCGAACCCGCCACCTTCGCCATGGCCACCAGCGCCCCGTCACAAGCGCTGGTGTCGATCCTCGACAAGGCGCTGCTGAGCATCTCGCCGGAAGAACTGGGGGTCATCAACAACCGTTGGCGCGGCTTCAGCCTGCACGAGGATGGCAACGACCACGGCTACCGCCGGCTGGCGATACAGGTGGTACTGGGCACCGCCGTGCTGTTGCTGCTGGCCTTGTTGTGGAATGCCCGCCTGCGCCTGCAGATTCGCCAGCGGCAACGCGCCGAACGGGCGCTGAACGACCAGTTGGCGTTCATGCGCGCCCTCCTCAACGGCACGCCCCACCCGATGTACGTGCGTGATCGCGAGGGCCGTCTGCAAAGCTGCAACTACAGCTACCTGGAAGCCGTGCAGGCCCGCTCCGAGGAGGTCATCGGCAAAAACCTGGAGGGGAGCCTGTTCGCCGATTACGAACAGACCCGGCAGATCCACGCCGATTATCTGAAGGTGATGGCCGAAGGCTCGCCGCTGATCATGGACCGGCCACTTCGGATCCAGGGCCGGGAGATGACCATCTACCACTGGATTCTGCCGTACCGCGACTCACTGGGTGAGGTGCAGGGCATCATCGGTGGCTGGATCGACATCAGCGAGCGCCGCCATCTGGTCATGGAGCTGCGCCAGGCCAAGCAGCAGGCCGATGATGCGAACCGCGCCAAAAGCACGTTCCTGGCCACCATCAGCCACGAAATCCGCACCCCGATGAATGCAATCACAAGCGGTTTTGGTAGAAAATGCTAGCATCCTCTATCAATAGGTGTGGAGAGCATCCATGACCAGCACAAATCCCTTGCCCAGAGCCTTTGCGGAGGTGTTCCAGGGCGACGACACCATCAACGTTTACAGCTACATCCGTTTTTCATCCAAAGCCCAAAAGCTGGGCTTTGGCGAGAAACGGCAATTAGACCAGCTTACCCGGTTTTTTGAGCAATACCCGCAGGCGAGGCAGGTCGAGCACTACGAGGATTTGGGCGTATCTGCCTTCAAGGGCAAGAACCTGAAATCCGGTCAGTTGGCTCGCTTCGTGGAGCGAATCAAAGCCAAAGAGATCCTTCCCAATGCCCTACTGCTGGTCGAGTCATTCGACCGTATCAGCCGGATGGGTGGCTATGACGCCCTTGAACTAATAATCTCAATCATCCAAGCCGATTGTGCAATTTACACCCTCTTTGATAACCGCCTCTACTCCCGTAGGAAGCGAGATAGCAGTGTCGATATAAGCCTAATCCAAAATATATTGGAACGGGCAAACGATGAGAGTCGTAACAAGTCAGAGCGTATATCAGACGCCAAGGCACGAAACTTATTGAAAGGTGAAAGCGGCGAGATAATCACAAGGCGATGCCCTTTCTGGATCAGCTATGTTGATGAGGGATTCATCCTTAACGAACATGCAGAAGCCGTGAAACGTGCCGCAGAACTCTGTTTTGAAATGGGTGCAAGAGCAATCGCCCAAGAATTAAACAAGATGAACTTCCCCAAGAAATATACTGAAAGCGTTGTTGGGAAGGTTCTTCGACAGCCCGCAATTTACGGGTCTTTTATCGCTATGGAGTGGGACGAATCAGGTAAACCGATTCAGGTCAAAAAAGAGATTAAAGGCTATTATCCGGCAGTAATTTCAGAGGCAGAGTTTTATAGGGTCGGCGCAAAATTGAGTGAGCGACAAGACCCAAAACTTGCAGGGCGGAAGGTCGCAGAATTCAAAAACATCTTACGAGGGATTGTTTTTTGTGCCTGTGGCTCGGGCTTCCGTTACCACGCACAAAAAAGAGAGTATGTTGACTTGGTGTGCTCGGCCTCATTGGCTGGACGCTGCACGTATGCATCACCAGGAAAAGGCGTCAGATATAGATATGCACGAATAGAGGAAATATTCCTTGCCTACCAATCTCTTATCCCTTTTCACAGAATAATACCAAAGTCTAATGGCATTAAGTCGCTGGAAAATGAAAAGCAAGAGCTAGCTGGAAAAATTCTTCAACAGGAAAAATCATTAGCAAGCAATTTCGACATTTGAATCGCCCCTGGTTTCCTAGACACTCTCCAAGCTCAGGAAATAGCGTTTC
>NZ_JALLKV010000082.1:0-18125 GCF_023093815.1 Pseudomonas sp. PNPG3 | reverse complement strand
GCGTTTATTTTGAAGTTTTTTGCGAGAAACTCGTTTAGCTTCAAACACTTGACTCAACAGGGTGGCTGGCTTTGCTTCGCTACCGCGTTGGAGTGGTGCGCATTATAGGGCGGTGTTTCAGGAGTTCAACCTTTAATTTCAATAATTTAGAATCTTTTTGAAAAAGACTGCATCAGGGCCCCAAGCGCTCGCCGCGAGCCTTGCAGCGCCTGTGAGATCGAGCGCCCGCGCAGCGCAAGGCTCCTACATCTGTTTCGGGCAAGTAATGTCAGTACCAGCGCACGCGACCGCCTTGTATGTCCGGCGGTCGATCGCACAGGCGCTGAAATAACAACGCCAGGCACCTTGCCCCCTTCCCTCGTATTTGCGCACTATATTGCTCACCCCACCCCGCTCAAGGATCGTCGCGCAGAAATGAACACCCAACCCCGCAGCCTGGCCGCTACCCTCTTCCCGATCGGCCTGCTGCTCATCGCCATGGCATCGATACAGTCCGGCGCCTCACTGGCCAAAAGCATGTTCCCCCTCATCGGCGCGCAAGGCACCACCACCCTGCGCCTGATCTTCGCCAGCATCATCATGCTGCTTATCCTGCGCCCTTGGCGTGTGCGCATCACCCGCAATACCCTGCGCAACGTCATCATCTACGGCATGGCGCTGGGCGGCATGAACTTCCTCTTCTATATGGCCCTGCAAACGGTACCGATCGGCATTGCCGTGGCACTGGAATTCACCGGCCCGCTGGCCGTGGCAATCTTCTCCTCGCGCCGGCCGATCGACTTCCTGTGGATTGCCCTGGCCATCGTCGGCCTGCTGCTGTTGCTGCCGGCCGGCCATGGCGGGCAGGCTCTCGACCCGGTCGGCGCTGCCTATGCCCTGGGCGCGGGCGTATGCTGGGCGCTGTACATCCTGTTCGGGCAGCGTGCCGGGGCCGAGCATGGTATCCAGAGTGCCGCACTAGGCGTAGTGGTGGCCGCGCTGTTCGTTGCCCCCATCGGTATCGCCCACGCCGGCAGCGCATTGCTCACACCCGCCCTGATCCCCATGGCGCTGGGCGTCGCGGTGCTGTCAACCGCCCTGCCCTACAGCCTGGAAATGGTTGCCCTCACGCGCATCCCGGCACGCACTTTCGGCACCCTCATGAGTATCGAGCCAGCATTCGGCGCATTGTCCGGCCTGCTGTTCCTGGGCGAGGTACTGACGATTACCCAGTGGCTGGCTATTCTCGCGATCATCACCGCGTCGGTCGGCACCACCCTGTCCATGCGCAAGGAACCCAGCCCGGTCGTCGCTACCGACTGATATGAGAAATATTTTCATTTGAGACAGGATTAGTGATTGTAGCGACCTGTCTCGCTGATTAAGCTGTCACAGAATCATCATCTTCACGCTATCTACTGGACCGAACACGGACGCTGGGGATATTTCAGGAAGAACCAAAGCGATAACGACGGGACCAGACAGCTGATCCGCCCCGCATCATAAGGACAGGAATGAAACGTATTTTGCTGATCCTGGCCATCTTGGCTATTGCTGGATGTGCCGCCACGGCCAAGACTGAGGTCAAAAGGGGCAAGAAGGGCCTGCATATCAATTGCTCCGGCCTGTCTTCCTCGTGGGACAACTGCTACAGCAAGGCCGCGAGCTCCTGCAGCACGCGCGGCTACCGGATCATAGCCCGCTCGGGCGATAGCGATGAAGAACCAGGTGACTACCTGTTTGGCATCAACCCGGCGGGTTATACCAGCCGCAGCATGATCGTCATCTGCAAGTAAAACAAAGGGCAGCTCGCAAGCTGCCCTTTTCGTTTGCCTCACAAGGGCGCGGTACGCGCCTCCAGCCAGGCCAGCGCGTCCCCCTTGAGCAACGGCGCCAGACGCTCGCGTACCCTGGCGTGATAGCCATTCAACCAGTCCAGTTCTTCCCTGGTCAGCAACTCGGGCACCAGACAGCGGGTATCGATCGGGCATAGCGTCAGGGTCTCGAAGTTCAGGAAGTCGCCGAAGGCGCTCTTGCCGACCTCGCGGTTGACCACCAGGTTCTCGATGCGCACACCCCACTGTCCTGGACGGTACGTACCCGGCTCGATCGAGCTGATCATGCCCACCTGCATCGCGGTCTGCGGCGTGGGCGCCGCCTGGTAGGCAATTACCTGCGGCCCCTCGTGCACATTCATGAAGTAGCCCACGCCATGCCCGGTGCCATGTCCGTAATCCACCTGGTCAGCCCAGATCGGTGCCCGGGCAATGGCGTCGAGCAACGGCGATAGCACGCCTCGCGGGAAGGTGGCCCGCGACAAGGCGATCATGCCTTTGAGCACGCGTGTGCAATCCTGCCTCTGTGCAAGGCTCGGGTTGCCCACGGGCACCATGCGCGTGATGTCGGTGGTGCCCCCCAGGTACTGCCCGCCCGAATCGATCAGCAGCAGACCATCGCCCTCGATGACCGCGTGCGACTGTTCCGTGGCGCGGTAATGCGGCATCGCGCCATTGCCGTTGAAGGCGGCAATGGTCGAGAAGCTCAACGACACGAATCCCGGGCGGCGGGCACGGGCGGCACTCAACTGCTCGTCGACCGTCAGCTCGGTAACCAGCTCACGACCAAGGTTGGCCTCTAACCAGGCGAAGAATTCGCACAGGGCCGCGCCATCCTGCTCCATCACCTGCCGGATGTGCACCAGGTCCTCATCACCCTTGCACGACTTGCTCAAGGTGCTGGGGTTGAGCCCCTCGACCAGCTCCACCTCGGCCGGCAGGTTATCCAGCAGGCCGCAGGTCACCCGGGCCGGGTCGACCAGCAATCGGCTCCCGGCCGGCATGGCGGCGAGGGCCTTGCCTGCTTCGGCGTAGTCACGCACTTCGATACCGTCGGCCGCCAGCACCTGGCGTAGATGTTCGTCGAGCTTGTCCTGGCCGACGAACAGGATGGCCTGCTGCTGGCTGATCAGGGCAAAGGCCACGAACACCGGATTGTAGGAAACATCGCTACCGCGCAGGTTGAACAGCCAGGCGATGTCATCCAGGGTGGCGATGAAATGCCAGTCGGCCCCCTTGGCCTGCACGCTCTGGCGCAACTGCGCCAGTTTTTCCGCACGGCTCACCGTGGCGTGCGGCGGCAAATGCTGATACACCGGGTTGCCTGGCAGCGCCGGGCGCCCTTCCCAGACCTGGCCCAGCAGATCCTTGTCAGTCACCAGTCGCGCCCCGCGCGCCTTCAGCCGATCGCTCAGTTGGCGCGCCGAAGCCAGCGCCATGACCGCACCATCTACTGCCACGCTGCCGTTGGGCTCGACGTGATCGCCCAGCCACTCCAGCGCACCAGGCTTGCCCGGCAGCAGTTTCATCAGCTCGATGCCACTGCCCGCCAGCTCGTGTTCCGCCTGTTCCCAGTAGCGGCTATCGACCCACACCCCGGCAAAGCCAGCCGTGACCACCAGCGTGCCGACCGAGCCATGGAAACCAGAAAGCCACTGGCGCCCTTGCCAGTAACCAGGCAGATATTCGGAAAGATGGGGGTCGGCCGAAGGTACCAGCAAGGCATCGATGCCTTCTGCGGCCATGGCCTGGCGAACCAGCGCCAAACGCTGCGGCACGCTTTGCCCAAGGGTGGTCTGAACGTTCATGCGCTCTCCTGCGGCTACATCACGGTTTATCCAGTGTGCCGATAATGGAACAGCCGCCGAAGCCCTGCAATCTTGGCGACCGACACACGGCATGCATTGCCCGTGACGCCCTGCGCATACTGGACATTTCCTACAGACGGGCCAGAACCACCGATCAAGTTCCGCTGAACTTCCACAAAGCACCGGCTTCACACTGAGTACATTCATTGCACACAGGCAAATGACCATGCCCAACGCCTGCGCCCCTAAAAGCGGCGTGGTGCTGCTCGACACCCGCGCGCACACCCCCGACCACGAGCATGCCGTGCACCTGAAGCTTGCCGACGGCCTGGCCCGCCTTCTGGGCTGCCCGCACGTGCAACCCAGCCAGCCACCAAGCGCCACCGACGGCTACTATTACCTGCCCACCGAAACCCTGGTCGATCCCGAACGCCATGCCGCCCTCGGCATCTGCAGCGAACAGGACCTTTTCGGTGGCCTGGTCGCACACCCCTACATGGCGACCAAGGCGATTTCCCACCCGCTGCCGGCCGGGGCCAGTTTCCCGCCGGGCTGGACCGATGCCTTCGCACGGCAAGCCTGCGATGCCCTGCTGCGCGGCTACACCGTATTCAGCAAGGCCGATGCACGGACCGCCGCACAGCTGTTACTGACGGACGGCCCGTTGCGAATCAAGCCGGTACTGGCCTGCGCAGGCCGTGGGCAACAGGTCATAACCACGGCGGATGAGCTGGAACCGCTGCTGGCCGGCATGGATGACCAGGACCTTGCGCTATGGGGGTTGGTGCTCGAGGAAGACCTGAGCGAAGTGCAAACATTCAGCGTTGGCCAGGTACGTGTCGCCGGCCTGACCTGCAGCTATCACGGCACCCAGCAACTTACCCGCGACCATCAGGGCACGGAAGTGTATGGCGGCTCCGACCTGGTAGTGGTACGCGGTGACTACCAGGCACTGCTGCAACTGCCGCTGGACGAGCCGCTGCGCCTGGCCATCAACCAGGCGATGGCCTACGAACAAGCCGCCGAGCAGCACTTCCCCGGCTTCATCGCCTCGCGGCGCAACTACGACATTGCCCGCGGCGTGAACCCACAGGGCCACCTGCGCAGCGGCGTACTCGAGCAATCCTGGCGCCTGGGCGGTGCCAGCAGTGCCGAACTGCTGGCCTTGCAGGCGTTCGCCGACGACCCGGCATTGCAACGGGTACGTGCCTCCACCCATGAAGTGTTCGGCACCCCCGAACTCCCCACTGACGCCACCCTCTTTTACCAAGGAAACGACAGTGAACTCGGACAACTCAGCAAATTTGCGCGGATTCGCGAACATGACCATTCAGAGTGAAACCGTTGAACTGCAGGTCGAGGATGACAGCATCGTCGGCACCCTGGTCAGCCCCGGCAGCAAGATGCCGGGCATCCTCTTCGTCCACGGCTGGGGTGGCAGCCAGCAACGCGACCTGGCCCGCGCCCGGCATATCACCGGGCTGGGCTGCGTGTGCATGACCTTCGACCTGCGCGGCCACGAAAAAACCGAAAGCCAACGGCTGACGGTAACCCGCGAACAGAACCTGACCGACCTGCTGGTGGCCTACGACCGGCTGGTAAGCCACCCGGCCGTCGACACCAGTGCCATCGCCATCATCGGCAGCAGCTATGGCGGCTACCTGGCCACCTTGCTGACCCGTGAGCGGCCGGTCAAATGGCTGGCCCTCAGGGTACCCGCAATGTACTGGGACGACGAATGGAACCTCCCCAAGCAAACCCTCGACCGGCAACGGCTGAACGCCTATCGCCAGCGCCTGCTCGGCCCGGCAGACAACCGCGCACTGGCAGCCTGTGCCGAGTTCGGAGGCGATGTACTGCTGGTCGAGTCCGAGCAGGACGACTACGTGCCGCACAGCACCTTGATGAGCTACCGCTCGGCATTCGTCAGCGCCCATTCGCTCACCCACCGCATCGTCGACGGCGCCGACCACGCGTTGTCCAGCGAAGAGAGCCAGAAAGCCTACAGTTCGATCCTGGCGGCATGGGTCAGCGAAATGGTCATTGGCGCCCGCCTGGATCGCTACCCGCACTACGCGCCCTGGTATGCCTGAGGCTCGCCCACCTGGCAATGCAGGCCGCCATCGGCACCGCGCACCAGGCTGCGCAGGGTCTGGTAGGCAGCAAAGTTGACCCCACGCGCCTGGTACTGGCCAAGCAGGTCGAGAAAAGGTTCCCCGACGAAATATACGGCCGCCGCTGCCCACGCCTGGCGGGACTGCCATTGCAGGTACTGCAGCACCCGGCTGCCATCGTCGCTGGCCTGAATACTGACGCCCTGCAGCCCTTCGCAACGCGCGGCCAGCTCTTCGCTGCGCGCCACCAGCGCTTGGGCCAACGCCTGCTGGAACTTGCCAGGCACTTCATATTCGATCATCTGGGTAAACCACAGGGCATGGGATTTTGCCGTCATGAACGGTCTCCTGGTGACGGACGCCTACAGCGCGATGCCGAGCAGGGTAAAACCTCAAGTTATGTCAAGGTCAAGCGGTTTTCCGCACCGGGAACGCCCCGCGTCCTAACCCGATACCGCGAAGCGCCGCCGGTAATCACTCGGGGTCAGGCCGGTTATGCGCTGAAACACCTTGCGAAACGCACCCGGGTCCTGGTAACCGACGCCCCAGGCGATCTGCTCGACATTGCGCCGGGTGAACTCCAGCAAGCGGCACGCGCGCCCCACCCTCACCTGCTGGCAGTACTCGGTTGGCCGTAGCCCCGTGGCAGCACGAAAACGCCGCAGGAAGGTGCGTTCCTCCAGCCCCGCGCACGCAGCCATGCTGGCCAGATCGGCATCCTGCCCACCGTTGCCCTGCAACCAGTGCTGCACTTTCAGTACCGCCTCATCGCCATGGTCCAGGCGTGGATTGAACACTGCACCAGGCAGCGGCGCCGCGACCGGGTCGACCGCCAGGTAGCGGGCAGTTTCCCGCGCCACCGTCGCGCCCATGAAGCGCTCCAGCAAGCGCAAGCCCAGGTCGGTCCAGGCCATCAGCCCCGCCGAGGTGACGATGTCGCCATCGTCCAGCAACGGCTGCTGGGCCTCGACCCGCACCTTGGGAAAACGCTGGGCAAGCGAATGCACGTGGTTCCAGTGGGTACAGGCCGGGCGCCCGTCGAGCAGACCACTGGCGGCGATGAAAAACACCCCGATGCACACCGATGCCAGCACCGTGCCGTGCCCGTGCAACTGGCACAACGACGCGCGATGGTGCTCAAGCAGCTCACCCTGTGGTGCCGACTCCAGGCTTGGCGGAATGATCAGCACCCGCAGATCGGCCGCGGCGGCAGGTGGGCTCTCAGGGGCAAGCTGCAACCGCCCTGCCTCGTCTGCCTGCCAAAAGCTGATACGCACCGATGGCAACTCGACAGCACCCAGTTCGGCAACCACCCGGTTGGCTACCAGAAAAAGGTCGGCCAGCCCATGCACGGCAGCACGCTGCGCGCCGGGGTACAGCAGCAGGCCGATGTCCAGGCTGGCGGGGTTGTCAGTTTTTGCCTGCATAGTGTCGTTCGCGCCAATCCTCAGGTCAGTGCACACAGCCTATAACTAACGACATCCAACGACTACTGCCACAGGAGGCAGCATGAGCAAGCAGGCGCTGATCATCATCGACATCCAGAACGACTACTTCCCCGGCGGCAAATGGACCCTCGATGGTGCCGAGCAGGCGGCCGACAATGCTGCCCGCCTGCTGGCGGCGGCGCGTCAACGGGGCGACCTGGTGGTGCATGTGCGGCATGAGTTCGACAGCGCCGATGCGCCGTTTTTCGCGCCAGGTTCGCAGGGCGCAGCGATCCATGCCAAGGTAGAGCCTCGGGCCGATGAGCCGGTGGTGCTGAAGCACAAGGTCAACGCCTTCCTCGGTACCGACCTTGAGCACACGCTGGACCGGCATGGCGTCGAGGCCCTGACCATCGTCGGCAGCATGAGCCACATGTGCATCGACGCCGCCACCCGGGCCGCGGCCGACCTGGGTTATGACGTGACCGTGGCGCACGACGCCTGTGCCACGCTGCCACTGGAGTTCGATGGCAATCGGGTGCCGGCGGCGCAGGTGCATGATTCGGTGATGGCGGCGTTGGCGTTTGCCTATGCCAAGGTGGTCAGGACCGATGAGTTGCTGAATAGCTGATCAGGCTTGCTCAGCACCTGTGGGAGCGGGCGTGCCCGCGAATCAGGCGACGCGGAGGATGGCACCGCCTCCGCTGGTGTTCGCGGGCATGCCCGCTCCCACAGGTGATGCAGCCCTGCGCGCTCTTAGATCACCACATTGCGCACAAACCGCACCGCAACCGCCCCATCGTTGCGGTAGGCATACCGGCAGTTGCTGGGAAACACATGGAACTGCCCGACCTGCAGGCGATGCTCGACCCCTTCGATGATCAGCGTCAGTTGCCCTTGCGCCACATAGATCTGCTCGCTCCAGCCTTCGGCATCAGCCTCGCTGGAATAGCACTCGCCCGGTGCCAGGGTCCATTCCCATAGTTCCACCTCGCGCCGCGCCACGCTGCTGCCCAACAGCACCGCCCGACTCTGCGGGTGCTCGCCGGCCCAGGCCAACTCTTCGATGCGCCCGGGGTCGCGCTGGTCAGGTGCCTGGATCAGGGTACTGAAAGCCACGCCCAAGGCCTCGGCAATCAGGTCGAGAGTAGTCAGGCTGACATTCTTCTCGCCCGCCTCGATCGCCACCAGCATGCGCCGGCTGACCCCGGAACGCTCCGCCAACGCCGTCTGGCTCATACCCGCGGCGTTGCGCAGGCTGCGTACATTGAGGCTGACATGTTGCAGCACCGATGCCCGGTGCGAGGAATCTTTGTGCACTATATTGCTCACTGGTCGGTATTGCGCAGTATACTGCCCACTTTGCGGCGATTGTGCGCCGCCCCCTCCGAGTGCGCAAGACCATGAGCCAGCCCAGCAGCAAACCGACCCCCGCCATTACCTTTCGCCTGAGCAAGGCCGAACTGGTGCTGGTATTCATCACCATGCTGTGGGGCGGCACCTTCCTGCTGGTACACAACGTGATGAGCGTCAGCGGCCCGATGTTCTTCGTCGGTCTGCGCTTCGCTGCAGCCGCGCTGTTCGTCGGGGTGGTCTCGGCGCGGGCGCTGCCAGGGCTGACCTTCACCGAACTGAAGGCCGGCATGCTAATCGGGGTGTCGATCATGCTCGGCTACGGCCTGCAGACCATGGGCCTGCAAACCATCAGCAGCAGCCAGTCGGCGTTCATCACCGCGCTGTACGTGCCGTTCGTGCCGCTGCTGCAATGGCTGGTGCTGGGCCGGCGCCCCGGCCTGATGCCCAGCATCGGTATCGGCCTGGCGTTCATCGGCCTGATGCTGCTGGCCGGTCCGGAGGGTGGCAGCCTGCACTTCAGCGAAGGCGAGCTGGTAACCCTGGTCAGCGCCGTGGCCATTGCCGGCGAAATCATCCTGATCAGCCGCTACGCAGGGCAGGTCGATGTGCGCCGGGTCACCGTGGTGCAGCTGGCGACCGCCTCGCTGCTGGCGTTCCTGATGATCGTGCCGACCCAGGAGCGCATACCCGATTTTTCCTGGCTGCTGCTGACCAGTGCCGTGGGCCTGGGCGCCATGAGCGCGGTGATCCAGGTAGCCATGAACTGGGCGCAGAAGTCGGTCTCGCCCACCCGCGCCACCCTCATCTATGCCGGCGAACCGGTATGGGCCGGGATCGTCGGGCGCATCGCCGGTGAGCGCCTGCCGGGCGTGGCACTGCTCGGCGGCCTGCTGATCGTGATCGCGGTGGTGGTAAGCGAACTCAAGGTGCGCCGCCCGCGCGAGGTGGCCGAAGCACAGGAAGTGCAGGATGAAGGCGAACGCCAGGCTGGCCTGTAAAGCCGCCAACTGCGTCTATGCTTTGTAAGAATCTGTTATAAAAAAACAGCTTGTCACAGCCTGTTTGTAGGATTCTGCGACAGCTTGCGTGTTGGTGATCAACCCCTCGGCACGTATGATTCTTTGCAAACTTCTCCAGAATAGAACGCTATGTCATTGATAGTGCTATTGCTTCTGCCGTTCGTGGGCAGTTGCCTGGCAGCCGTGCTGCCGCACAACGCACGTAACGCGGAGTCCATTCTCGCCGGGCTCGTGGCCCTGGTCGGCACTGTCCAGGTAGCACTGCTGTACCCTCAGGTTGCCCACGGTGGCGTGATTCGCGAAGAGTTCCTCTGGCTGCCCAGCCTTGGGTTGAACCTTGTGCTGCGCATGGACGGCTTCGCCTGGCTGTTCTCGCTGCTGGTGCTGGGCATCGGTACGCTGGTGTCGCTGTACGCCCGCTATTACATGTCACCACAAGACCCGGTGCCGCGCTTCTTCGCTTTCTTCCTCGCCTTCATGGGCGCCATGCTCGGCCTGGTGATCTCCGGCAACCTGATCCAGCTGGTGTTCTTCTGGGAACTCACCAGCCTGTTCTCGTTCCTGCTGATCGGCTACTGGCACCACCGTGCCGACGCCCGCCGCGGCGCCTACATGGCGCTGATGGTCACGGGCGCGGGCGGCTTGTGCCTGCTGGTGGGTGCCCTGCTGCTCGGCCATGTGGTCGGCAGCTACGATCTGGACAAGGTCCTGGCTGCCGGCAACACCATTCGCCAGCATGCGCTGTACCCGGTGCTGCTGCCGCTGATCCTCATCGGCGCCCTGAGCAAGAGCGCACAGTTCCCCTTCCAGTTCTGGCTGCCCCATGCCATGGCAGCGCCCACCCCGGTATCGGCTTATCTGCACTCGGCGACCATGGTCAAGGCCGGGGTGTTCCTGCTGGCGCGCCTGTGGCCGGTGCTGTCGGGCAGCGAAGAGTGGTTCTGGATCGTCGGCGGTGCCGGCGCCCTCACCCTGCTGCTCGGCGCCTTCGCCGCCATGTTCCAGAACGACCTCAAGGGCCTGCTGGCGTACTCGACCATCAGCCACCTGGGCCTGATTACCCTGCTGCTGGGCCTGAACAGCCCGCTGGCCGCGGTCGCGGCGGTGTTCCACATTCTCAACCACGCCACCTTCAAGGCCTCGTTGTTCATGGCCGCCGGCATCATCGACCACGAAAGCGGTACCCGTGACATCCGCCGCCTCAGCGGGTTGATACGCCTGGTGCCATATACCGCCACCCTGGCCATGGTGGCCAGCGCCTCGATGGCCGGCGTGCCGTTGATGAACGGTTTCCTGTCCAAGGAAATGTTCTTCGCCGAAACGGTGTTCATCAGCTCCACTGCCTGGGTCGAGGCCACGTTGCCGGTGGTCGCCACCCTGGCCGGCACCTTCAGCGTGGCTTATGCCCTGCGCTTCACCGTCGATGTGTTCTTCGGCCCCACTGCACAGGACCTCCCGCACACACCACACGAACCGCCACGCTGGATGCGTGCGCCGGTCGAATTGCTGGTGCTTACCTGCCTGGTGGTAGGCATCTTCCCTGCCCAGTCGGTCGGCCCGCTGCTGGCCGCCGCCGCCCTGCCTGTGGTGGGCGGCACCCTACCGGAATACAGCCTGGCCATCTGGCATGGCTGGAACGCGCCGCTGATCATGAGCCTGGTGGCCATGAGCGGCGGTATCGTGCTTTACCTGCTGCTGCGCAAGCAGCTGCGCCTTGGCCGCTTCCCCTACCCACCGGTGATCGAGCGTTTCAACGGCAAGCGCCTGTTCGAACACGGCCAGGTGCAGTTGATGCTGCTGGCGCGGCGCATCGAGCGCCTGCTCACCAGCCGCCGCCTGCAATCGCAGCTGTTCATGCTGGTGCTCGCCGCCTTCCTCGCCGGCCTCACCCCCATGCTCTACAGTGGCCTGAGCTGGGGCGACCGGCCGAAGATTCCAGGTTCTGGCGTGTTTGTCGCGCTTTGGCTGATCGCCATCGCCTGCGCCATCGGCGCTGCCTACCAGGCCAAGTATCACCGTTTGGCGGCGTTGATCATGGTCACCGTCTGCGGCCTGATGACCTGCATCACCTTCGTCTGGTTCTCCGCGCCCGATCTGGCCCTGACACAGCTGGTAGTGGAAGTGGTCACCACCGTGCTGATCCTGCTCGGCCTGCGCTGGCTGCCGCGGCGAATCGAAGGCGTATCGCCGCTGCCGGGCAGCCTCGAGCGTGCGCGCATGCGTCGCCTGCGCGACCTGCTGCTGGCGGTGCTGGTAGGTGGCGGTATGGCCGTGCTGTCCTACGCCATGCTGACCCGGCCGACGCCGAACGACATTTCCTCGTTCTACCTGAGCCGGGCACTCCCCCAGGGCGGTGGCACCAACGTCGTCAATGTCATGCTGGTCGACTTCCGTGGCTTCGATACCCTCGGTGAAATCACCGTACTGGTGGCTGTGGCGCTGACCGTGTTCGCCCTGCTGCGGCGCTTCCGCCCGCCCAAGGAAAGCATGCAACTGCCGGCGCAACAGCGTCAGCTGGCACCCGACGTGGTCACCGACCTGATCAACCCACGGCATGCCACCGACACCGCCCTGGGCTTCATGATGGTGCCCGCGGTGCTGGTGCGCTTGCTGCTGCCGATCGCCCTGCTGGTGTCGATGTACCTGTTCATGCGTGGCCACAACCAGCCCGGTGGCGGCTTTGTTGCGGGCCTGGTGATGTCGGTGGCGTTCATTCTGCAGTACATGGTGGCCGGCACCCAGTGGGTCGAGGCGCAGATGAGCCTGCGCCCGCTGCGCTGGATGGGCACCGGGCTGCTGTGCGCAACCCTGACCGGCGCGGGCGCCATGCTGCTGGGCTACCCGTTCCTCACCACCCATACCGCCCACCTGCACCTGCCGTTGCTCGGCGATGTGCACGTGGCCAGCGCGCTGTTCTTCGATGTCGGGGTGTTCACCGTGGTGGTCGGCTCGACCCTGCTGATCCTTACCGCCCTGGCGCACCAGTCGGTGCGCGCCTACCGCCCGGGTAACCCGGCGAAAACCAGCCAAGCAGGAGCCGCCTGATGGAAGAAGTGATTGCAGTTGCCATCGGCGTGCTGGCCGCTTCGGGAGTGTGGCTTATCCTGCGCCCGCGAACCTACCAGGTGATCATGGGCCTCTGCCTGCTGTCGTACGGGGTCAACCTGTTCATCTTCAGCATGGGCAGCCTGTTCATCGGCAAGGAACCGATCATCAAGGACGGCGTGCCCCAGGACCTGCTGCACTACACCGACCCGCTGCCTCAGGCCCTGGTGCTCACCGCCATCGTCATCAGCTTCGCCATGACCGCGCTGTTCCTGGTGGTGTTGCTGGCCTCGCGCGGCCTGACCGGTACCGACCACGTGGATGGCCGGGAGCGTGACGAATGAGTGGCATGAGCCAATTGATCATCGCGCCCATCCTGCTGCCCTTGGTTACAGCGGCATTGATGTTGTTGCTGGGCGAGAAACACCGGCGGACAAAGGCCCGGCTGAACCTGCTTTCGACCTTCGCCGGCCTGGCCATCGCAGTCAGCCTGCTGCTGTGGGTGCGCAGCCAGGGCCAGGCGGAATCGATCGGTGTCTACCTGCCCGGCAACTGGCCGGCACCGTTCGGCATCGTGCTGGTGGTAGACCACCTGTCGGCCCTGCTGCTGACCCTCACCGGCATCATCGGTTTCAGTGCCCTGCTGTTTGCCCGCGCTCGCTGGGACGGTGCCGGGGCCAGCTTCCACGCACTGTTCCAGATCCAGCTGATGGGCCTGTACGGCGCCTTCCTCACCGCCGACCTGTTCAACCTGTTCGTGTTCTTCGAGGTGCTGCTGGCCGCTTCCTATGGCCTGCTGCTGCATGGCTCGGGCCGCGCCCGGGTGCGTGCCGGCCTGCACTACATTGCCATCAACCTGTTCGCCTCGTCGCTGTTCCTGATCGGCGCCGCGATGCTGTATGGCGTGACCGGCACCCTGAACATGGCCGACCTGGCGTTGAAGATTCCGTTGGTGCCGGAGGCCGACCGTGGCCTGCTGCACGCTGGCGCGGCGATCCTGGCCATGGCCTTCCTGGTCAAGGCCGGCATCTGGCCGCTGAACTTCTGGCTGGTACCGGCCTATGCCTCGGCCAGCGCGCCGGTGGCGGCGCTGTTCGCCATCATGACCAAGGTCGGCCTGTATGCCGTGCTGCGCCTGTGGACTCTGCTGTTCTCAGGGCAGGCCGGGGCCTCGGCGCACTTCGGTGGTGAATGGCTGGTGTACGGTGGCCTGGTCACCCTGGCGGTGGCGGCAGTGTCGATCATGGCCGCGCAGCGCCTGGAGCGCATGGCCGCCCTCAGCATCCTGGTTTCAGCCGGCACCCTGCTCGGCGCCGTCGGTTTTGCGCAATCGGCGCTGACCGGCGCGGCGTTGTTCTATCTGGTCAATTCGACCCTGGCGCTGTGCGCGCTATTCCTGCTCGCCGAACTGGTCGAACGTTCGCGCTCGGCCAACGAAGCACCGCTGGACGACGAAGAAGACGCCATGCCGCCACCACTGGAATCACTGCACCCGCCCAAGGGCATCAACCTCGACGATGAACAGAAGGTGGTGATCGGCCAGATCATCCCGTGGACCATGGCCTTCCTCGGCCTCAGCTTCATCGCCTGCGCCCTGTTGATCATCGGCATGCCGCCGCTGTCGGGCTTTGTCGGAAAGCTCAACCTGATCAGCGCGCTGTTCAACCCGCAAGGGCTGGGCGTGCCTGCCGAGCAGCCGCTGGGCATGGCGGGTTGGGGCCTGGTGGCATTGCTGGTCCTGTCTGGTATGGCCTCGCTGATCGCCTTCGGCCGCGTCGGCATCCAACGCTTCTGGAAGCCTGAAGAGCGCCCGTCGCCGGTGCTGCGCCGCTATGAATGCCTGCCCATCGTCATCCTGCTCGGCCTGTGCTTCATCCTCAGCTTCAGGGCCGAGCCGCTGCTGCGCTACACCCAGGACACCGCCGCCAGCCTGCAGGCCCCCGACACCTATATCGAAGCCGTGATGGCCGCCCGGCCGATTCCTGGCCCCACCTCGCTCGACGTACAGGTGCAGCCATGAATCGACTGTTCCCCGCACCGCTGTTATCGGTTTCGCTGTTCGGCCTGTGGCTGTTGCTGAACCTATCGGTCAGCCCCGGCAACCTGCTGCTGGCAGCCGCGCTCGGCGTGCTGGCGCCGCTGCTGATGGCACCGCTGCGCCCGCAGCATGCCCATGTGCGGCGCCCACTGGCCATCGCCCGGCTGATTGGCCGGGTCGGCATCGATGTGATCATGTCCAACCTGATGGTTGCCCGTGGCGTGCTGCGCGCCGGCAAGCAGCCGCCACGCTCGGCGTTCGTGCACATCCCGCTGGCCCTGCGCGACCCGCATGGCCTGGCGGCGTTGTCGATGATTACCACGGTAGTGCCCGGCACGGTCTGGTCCGAGCTGGCGCTGGACCGCACCGTGTTGCTGCTGCATGTGTTCGACCTGGACGATGAGGCGGCTTTCATCCAGCACTTCAAGGACACCTACGAACGCCCGCTGATGGAGATTTTCCAATGACAGGCCTGCTCGCCAATGCTGTCCTCGCCAGCCTGTTCATCTTCGCCCTGGCCATGGCCCTGGCACTAATCCGGCTGTTCCGCGGCCCGTCCGCCCAGGACCGGGTGCTGGCGCTGGACTACCTGTACATCCTGGCCATGCTGACCATGCTGGTACTTGGAATCCGTTATGCCAGTGACACCTACTTCGAAGGTGCCCTGCTGATTGCGCTATTCGGTTTCGTTGGCTCGTTTGCCCTGGCCAAGTTCCTGCTACGCGGTGAGGTTATCGAATGACTGAAACCCTGCAACTCCCGTTCTGGCTGGAGCTGGTCACCGCCGCGCTGCTGCTGACCGGCAGCCTTTTCGCCCTTATCGGTGCCGTGGGCCTGTTGCGGCTGAAGGACTACTTCCAGCGGATGCACCCGCCGGCACTGGCTTCGACCATTGGTGCCTGGTGCGTGGCACTGGCTTCGATCATCTATTTTTCCTGGCTCAAGGAAGCCCCAGTGCTGCACGCCTGGCTGATTCCGATCCTGCTGTCGATCACCGTGCCGGTGACCACACTGTTGCTGGCCCGGGCGGCGCTGTTCCGCAAGCGCATGGCGAAAGAGCCGGTCCCTGAAGAAGTCAGCAGCGGCCGTGATCGAGGCAACTGACAGGTCGCCGCCTCACCCTTGGGCAAGGCGCTGCAACTCGCGCCGGACCATGGCCGCATAAGGCGGCGGGCCGAGGCGGTATAATTCCCCTGCCACCCAGTTCAACCAGGCGCCTTGCAGTTCTTCGCGCCTGGCCAGCAAACGCTCGGCCTCGGCCACGGCATCCACCTGGTGCTGCCGATGGAACTCGGCACGCGTGGCAGGCGCGTCGTCACTGTGGATCATTCACTGGCCTTGAAGGTGGTCAGCTCACCCTTGCGCCATTTGGCAACCTTACCGGTCACCGCCTTGAGCAACTTGCCCAGGCCTTCCTGCACTTGTTGCTGTGCGGCGAATACCAGCATCACACCGTGGCCTTCACGGAACACGATGCCCTCGCCTTCAGGCACCGACACGAAGGCATAGTCGCCCACGCCATATACGTTCAACTTGATTTCGCGAAAGCGCATTTCCAGTTTGCCGCCTTCCCGGCTGGGCAGCACGGCGGCGCGAAAGTGGTCGCCGACCTTCAGTTCCAAACGCTGCTTGTCATCGACGACCAATGCGCTTTCGGTGTCGATTTCGGCCATGTACAGGCCTTCGGGACTCTGTTCCGTAACATAGACAAAGCGGCCCTGGAACAGCTGGGCCAATTTACCGCGCAAGTCGCCCAAGGCGAACAACGCATGGGTATCAAGAGTGCTGACTGCCAATGAAGTAATCCTCAACCGGTTACAACCCGCCCTCACCCAAAGCTCGGTGAGGCACGGCCATTTCTTATCGATAGGCGAAAAGAGTAATAAAGCGATATGCGAAATGTCTGCGCCCGCTGGCGATGCAGCGTGCTGGAATCTTTACCCTGGCTTGCCAGATCTGGCCTCAAATACAGGCTTTCGGCATATTCCCGATTCGGGAAGCGCAATGTCTGACAGCAAAACCGCCAGAAAAAATGCGACAGGCAATGCCAGAGCGCACGTAAGAACGGGCCCTGCAATCCATCAGCGCATTACTGGGGAAAGAATATGCACGAAAACACCGAAATTCGTCGAGAGGCAAAGTACATTTCTTACAAGCGAACGCCCTGAACAACACCCCGTTCGCTTGCCGGCAGCACTCACGGCGATCAGGCAGCCAGGCCCTTCTTCAACTGCTGCCAGGCCGCCTGGCACTCCAAGGCCTCTTCACGGGTGGCAAATGCGGTACCACGGCGTTCGCCATTGACCAGCACCACCCAGCAGACGCGTTTACCCAGCGCACGCAGTGTGGCGGGCACACCCGAACCAATCATCACGGCTACATCGACCCGGCTATTCATCATTCCCTCCGGAATTTAATTAGCACCCTAACGATAAAGCCATGATACGCCTGCTTATGGCGCGGAAACAGCGCATACCGGTACAGCAGTGTTACGTGCAGGGCAACAAAACCGCCGCCGGTAAGAAACGCAAAAAGCCCCAGGGATCGCTCCGTGGGGCTTGGCACACCGCGCGGGGTTACACCTGGCGCTGGTGGCGATCGAGCTGCTCGTGGCGCTCCTGGGCTTCGATGCAGTACTTGGTGGTCGGGCTGATCAGCAGACGCTTCAGGCCGATTGGTTCACCGCTGTCATCGCACCAGCCGAAGCTTTCGTCGGCAATACGGTCCAGGGCCATTTCCAGCTGCGGCAGCAGGCGCTGGTCGCGGTCGATGGCGTTCACCAGCCAGCTACGCTCTTCTTCGACCGAAGCCACGTCGGCAGGATCCGACGGGGTGTCCAGGCCTTCGATGGTGGCACGGCTCAGCTCGATGCGTTCATGGGTTTCGACTTTCATCGCCTGCAGCAGGCCAGCGAAGAAAGCCAGCTGGTCAGCGTTCATGTAGTCATCGGCCGACATGGCCAGCAACTGTTCCTTGGTCATCGATTTCTCTATGAAAAAATGTGCATTTGGGCGATTCGGGTGCCGCCGACGCCTCGGCATCGGCAGCAGAATTCTTCAAGCGCCAACCGGCACTCTTTTACAGGGGGCGGCAGTCTAAGGCGCCACGTCGCGTGGAGCAACTGCAATTGGGTGCGAATTTGCTTCCGGTGCCCACATTCCGCCAGTCGGCGCCCTCTGCTCTGGCTCTGGCTCTGGCTCTTGATCTTGATCTTGATCTTGATCTTGATCTTGATCTTGATCTTGATCTTCGCGACTTCAGGAGGCCGAGCAGAGGTCTTGCGGAGGGAGGTGACGGGCATGGATGCCCGTCAAGCGCTGAGGCCCCATGGATGGGGCCTGCAGCGCGTACTCCCGGGAGCAAGACCGGCGCGAGGGAACCCCGTAGCGTAGCGGAGGGGCCGGATGATGGGAGCGCAGCGTTTTTTGGTTACTTTTTGTCGCGTTTGACAAAAAGTGACTCGCCGTAAGGGCGAAAAGGTGAGTAAGCGTCGCCATCGTAAAT
>NZ_JALLKV010000081.1:0-18308 GCF_023093815.1 Pseudomonas sp. PNPG3 | reverse complement strand
CTCCCTTCAAGTCTAACCATACAAGCTGGCTTGCCGGCGATAGGGCCAGTGCAGGCTTTTCAGCATTCAGCTAAATAAATCCGCCGCAAAACCGGGCAAAGGCGCCGCAACCGATCAATACTGGCCAGTGGCTGCACATCCTTTGATGAATAAGCGTTTAACTACTGAACTTCCTTACCAAAACCCGCTCCTATGCCGGTAGCCATTGGTCATGGCCGCCTGCTAAGCTCGCGGCTTTACCCTGATTGCCCTTTTGGCGCATGAACAAGGAAATAGCATGAAACAGCATCGTTTGGCGGCTGCGGTTGCCCTGGTAGGCCTGGTACTGGCTGGCTGTGATCAACAGACCAGCAGCCCCGAGCTGAAGACTCCGGCACAGAAAGCCTCCTACGGTATCGGCCTGAACATGGGCAAGAGCCTGGCTCAGGAAGGCATGGAAGACCTTGATTCGAAAGCAGTAGCCCTCGGCATCGAAGACGCCGTTGGCAAGAAGGAACAGCGCATCAAGGACGAAGAGCTGGTAGAGGCCTTCACCGCGCTGCAGAAGCGTGCCGAAGAGCGCCTGGCCAAGGCCAGCGAAGAAGCCGCCTCCGCCGGCAAGAAGTTCCTCGAGGAAAACGCCAAGAAGCCAGGCGTGGTCACCACTGCCTCGGGCCTGCAGTACGAAGTGGTCAAAAAGGCCGACGGCCCGCAGCCCAAGGCGACTGATGTGGTCACCGTCCACTACGAAGGCAAGCTGATCGATGGCAAGGTGTTCGACAGCTCCGTCGAGCGCGGCAGCCCGATCGACCTGCCGGTCAGCGGCGTGATCCCGGGGTGGGTCGAAGGCCTGCAGCTGATGCACGTCGGCGAGAAGTACAAGCTGTTCATCCCGGCTGAACTGGCCTACGGTGCGCAGAGCCCAAGCCCGCTGATCCCGGCCAACTCGGTACTGGTATTCGACCTGGAACTGATCGCCATCAAGGATCCGGCCCAGCTGCAAGGCGCCGAGCCAGAAGCGGAAGCTCCTGCCGAGGCCCCGGCCGAAGCGCCTGCCAAGTAACACTGGCTGGCCCACGCAAAACGCCCCGTCCCGACGGGGCGTTTTCGTTTGTGCCGGGTAGTTGGACGAACCTGCAACTGCTGATACTGTCCGAGGAAATGCAGCGTGAAGCAGCAGGATGCTTCTGACGCAAATCGTTTGCGGCGTACGCACCCACGGTGTGAAACGACTGTGTAAAAAACGCCCGATCTGACCGAGGCCCTTGCCTGGCAGGCACCTGGGGTCAGAAACGTCGCCCTGTTCACAAGGTTATCCACAATAAATGTGGATAACCTTTTCCTCTGGAGGCTCCATGAGCGCACCCTGGAATTTTGCCCGTTTCCTGCCGTTGGCCGAGCGCCTGCTCAGCCGCGGCCGGTTGCCCGCCTTGCTGTTCGCGGTAGCTCGCAAAGGCCCGCGCATCGGCCAGCTGCGCGAAGACGTGAAGCTGCTGCAGTCGTTGTGCCTGGCCTGGTGGCGCGGCGAGTACCGTGCCATCAGCCCCAAGGCGCTGGTCACCATCGTCGCCGGGCTGCTGTATTTCGTCAGCCCCATCGACGCCATCCCCGACTGGCTGCTGGGCGTGGGTTTCCTCGACGACATCGCGGTCCTGGGCTGGGTACTGAAGACCGTGGCTGACGAACTGGCGCGCTTCAAGGCCTGGCGCGACAGCCAGGCGCCCGAACGGCTGCGCGTGGTCGAGCGCCTGCCGGCTACCCCCGAAGCGCTGCGGTTGGAACGCAACACGCAGTGAAACTGGCCGCAACCGCAGCGCAACTGCACAGACCCCAGAGTTGGTAATATAATTGGCATAAGGGTTATGCCTACGGATTACATGCTGTAATCCTTTTTAAAGGGGTTTGTAATGGGTATTCAGGTCATCAGCCGGGACGGTCAACCCGAGTACGCCGTCGTTCCCTGGGAACAGTACCAGGCACTGCTCAGGGCCGCTGGGCAGGCACCAGCCGAGGTGCTTGCCAGTGAAGTGCAGGGCGATGTGGCCAGTGCGCCATTGCCGGCCTTCAGCGAAGTGGCACAGATTCGCCAGGCCAAGGGCATTGCCCCTGAGCAACTGGCGCGCAATGTCGGGGTAAGCCCGGCATACCTGGCCATGATCGAATCAGGTGAACGCCAGCCGGATGCTGCTATCCGCCGTGCTCTGGCCTGGCATCTGGGGGTGGCTGGCTGGAGCGAACCATCATGAGCCAGGTCAGGATCAGCCGTCAGCACTGGGATAACCTGCTGGGCGAGCTTGACCTGGCCCGTCGTCAACGTCACTTGCTGACCTATCGAGCGCTGATCGAGCGTTTGCAGTTGCCCAGCCCGGCCATGCAGACGCTGACAGCCGCGCTGGAGTACCTGGCGGTGCTGGATGCCCGCGCAGAGCAGCCATTGCGCAGCTCGCTGGTGATCAGCCAGGGTGCCAGCCGTTTGCCGCGTACCGGGTTTTTTGAGTGCGTTGAACGGTTGGGCCGATTTTCCGGGCCGGTCGACGGCATGGAAGCGGCCTCATGGCATGCCTCCGAGGTGGTCAGGGTGTTCGAGTACAGCTATCCCGAAACGGCCTGATTCGTTGCCTGTCCCGGCCTCTTCGCGGGTAAACCCGCTCACACAGGTTCACCACAGGTCTTGAGCCTTGTGTTGTACCTGTGGGAGCGGGTTTACCCGCGAAGAGGCCGGAACAGGCAAAGCATCTCTGTGGATCAGCCCACAAGCCCTGCCATCGGCATCTACCACCTCCAATACCTCCAGGTGCCGGTGCCGGCCAAACAACTCCAGCAACTGCCCAATCGTCGCGTTGAGCCGCACCGTCGGCTGTTCGGCCTGCGGAACGTTCATCAGCGCCGGTAGTGGCCGGCTTTCGCGCGCCCCCAGCTCCTGCGGCCGCCCCAGCAGGTAGCCCTGCACCAAGTCCACCCCCATCTCCACCAGCACCGCCAGCTCCTCCGCCATCTCGATGCCTTCGGCAATTACCTGCGCCTTCGACGCCCGGGCAATCTGCAATATCGAACCGACGAACTCACGCTTGAGCGGGTCGCGGTGGATGCCGTCGATGAAGTGGCGATCGATTTTCACATATTCGGGGCGCAGCTCCGACCACAGGCGCAGGCTCGAATAACCCGCTCCCAGATCGTCGATGGCAATCGAGAAGCCCATGTCCCGGTAGTGGTGCAGCGCATTGGACAGCAGCTGAAAGTCGTCGGTCGGGGTATGTTCGGTCAGCTCGATCACCACCCGGCTGGGTGGCAGGCCGACTTGTTCGAGCAGTTTCAGGGTCTGCCCGGAGGGGTAGTGCGGCTCCAGCAGCGATTCAGGCGAGATGTTGAGAAACAGCTTGCCCTGCAACTGCTGTTCGCTGAAACGCCGGCAGGCGCTTTCCCGGCAGGCAGCCTCCAGTTCGGTCAGGCGGCCGGCCTGGCGGGCGATGGTAAACAGGTTCAGCGGTGCGTGCAGCGGGCTGTTGGACGGCCCGCGGCTCAACGCCTCATGGCCGAAAACCCGTTGCTCGCTCAGGCACATGATCGGCTGGAACAGACTGTGGATGCTGCGTTGAGCCAGGATGGCACTCAAGGCACTGAGCTGTTCGGCGACGGTCATGGCGTATTCCTGAAAATGAAAGGGCCGGGCGATTCCGCGCCCGGCCCCTCTATTTCACGACAGCGCGATGACTGTTTGATGACAAGTAAAGCTAATTTGCCATCATTGCCACAGTCTTACTTCTTGGCCACCTTGGTGCTTGCACTCAGGTAGTCGATAAGGATGCGGCCGGTTTCCGACAGGTAGGCATCGTCTTCCGGCTTGGTGTTTTCATCCTCGGTCGGCAGCGCGTCCTCGTCCTCTTTCTTCAGCTCCTTCAGCGGCTCTTCACCCTTGGCCTTGCGGCGGATGTTCTCCAGTGCCAGCTGCTTGGCCTCGATTGCATCGTGGCGTGCACGACGGTCCTGCTCGTTGAGGCTGACGGTCTTTTCGTTCATCAGCTTCTGGGTCAGGGCCAGGCGGTCGCGGATGTAGGTGAACTCTGCATCCTTGTCGCTGCGCGCTTCATGCTGCGCCTTGAGTTGGGCCAGGAACGGCTTGAACGGGTCGGCCGCCGGCTTGACCACCGGGCGAATGGTGTCCCACGGCATGGCCTCGGGCAGGGCGCTCTCGCCGATCTCCTTGGTATCGATGATCGACGGGTAGTCGATGTCCGGCAGCACGCCCTGATGCTGGGTGCTCTGCCCGGAAACCCGGTAGAACTTGGCCAGGGTAAGCTTCAGCTCGCCATGGTTGAGTGGCTGGATGGTCTGCACGGTGCCTTTGCCGAAGGTCTGGCCGCCGATGATCAGCGCACGGTGGTAGTCCTGCATGGCACCGGCGAAGATCTCCGAAGCCGAGGCCGACAGGCGGTTGACCAGCAGTGCCAGTGGGCCCTTGTAGAAGGCACCGGGGTTTTCGTCTTCCAGCACGTCGACACGGCCGTCGCTGTTGCGCACCAGCACGGTCGGGCCTTTCTCGATGAACAGGCTGGTCAGCTCGGTGGCTTCCTGCAGCGAGCCGCCGCCGTTGTTGCGCAGGTCGATGACCACGCCGTCGACTTTTTCTTTCTGCAGCTCGGTCAGCAGCTTCTTCACGTCACGCGTGGTGCTCTTGTACTCCGGGTCACCGGCGCGATAGGCCTTGAAGTCGAGGTAGAAGGCCGGGATCTCGATGATGCCCAGCTTGTAGTCACGCCCGTCCTGCTTGAGCTTGAGCACCGACTTCTTCGCTGCCTGCTCCTCGAGCTTCACCGCCTCGCGGGTGATCGACACGATCTTGCTGGTCTGGTCGCTAGGCGCGTTACTGGCGGGGATGATCTCCAGGCGCACCACCGAGCCTTTCGGGCCGCGGATCAGCTTGACCACTTCGTCCAGGCGCCAGCCGACCACGTCGACCATCTCCTTGTTGCCCTGGGCCACACCGATGATCTTGTCGGCCGGTGCCACCTGCTTGGTCTTGGCCGCCGGGCCTGCCGGCACCAGACGCACGATCTTGACCTGGTCGTTGTCGCTTTGCAGTACTGCGCCGATGCCTTCCAGCGACAGGCTCATGTTGATGTCGAAGTTTTCTGCGTTGTCCGGCGACAGGTAGTTGGTGTGCGGGTCGTAGGACTGGGCGAAGGTGTTGATGTAGGCCTGGAAGATGTCCTCGGCACGGGTCTGGTCCAGGCGCGACAGTTGGTTCTTGTAGCGCTTGGTCAGGGTTTCCTGGATCTGCTTGGGTTCCTTGCCGGCGATCTTCTGGCGCAGCACTTCGTCCTTGACGCGTTTGCGCCACAAATCGTCGAGCTCGGCCTGGTCCTTCATCCACGGGGCGTCCTTGCGGTCGATCAGCAAGGTTTCCTTGGCGTTGAAGTCGATCTTGTCCACGCCCTTGTTCAGCTCGGCCAGGGCGAAGTCCAGACGTTGCTTGACGCGGTCCAGGTAGCGTTTGTAGATGGTGAAGCCCGGGTCCAGGTTACCGCTCTTGAGGAAATCGTCGAATTGCGTTTTCCATTTGTCGAATTCGGCGATGTCGGCAGCGGTGAAGTAGCTGCGCGCCGGGTCCAGCAGCTTGATGTAGCTGTCATAGATGATGACCGAACGGGCGTCGTCCAGCGGCGGCTTGCTGTAGTGGTGGCGCTTGAGCAATTCCACCACGTTGAGGCTGGCGACGATCTCGTCGCGGTCCGGCTGCAGGCTGTCCCATTTGTTGGCGGCCGCCGCATTGCCGCCGAGCGTGAGGCTGCCCAGGCCGATCATCAGCGCCAGGGCGGTGCTTGGGAGGAAATGCTTCATGCTGATTCGACGTGGAGACAATTGATCACGCATAGTAGGCCGTCTTTTCTGTTCACCGGTTGCAAAAAACCGGATGCATACTGCAAAAAGCCTGGGGACTTGGCGTTCCCAGGCTCGGTCATATGATTCAACTATGGAGGCACTGTGAAGGCATTGCAAGGCGTTGACGGACATGTGGCTTGGGTCGAGGCCGAGCGCCCGGCCTGCGACGCGGGTCAAGTGCGCATTCGCGTGGCTGCTGCGGGGCTGAACCGCGCCGATCTGCTGCAGATGAAAGGTTTGTACCCACCACCGCCAGGCGCCAGCCCGTACATGGGCCTGGAGTGCTCCGGGGTGATCGAGGAAGTGGGGGCCGGTGCCGACTGGCGGGTGGGTGACCGGGTGTGCGCACTGCTGGCCAGCGGCGCCATGGCCGAGGAAGTGGTGGTGGATGCCCGCCACGTGCTGCCGGTGCCCGAAGGCCTGAGCCTGCACGAAGCGGCGGCGTTGCCGGAGGTATATGCCACTGCCTGGCTGAACATCTTCCAGCTGGGTGGCGTGAAAGCTGGCGAGAAGGTGCTGGTGCACGCTGGCGCCAGCGGCGTTGGCTCGGCCGCCATCCAGCTGTGCAAGGCGTTCGGCAGCCCGGTATGGGTAAGCGTCGGTTCCCAGGACCGCCTGGCCTACTGCGAGGCGCTGGGCGCCGCCGGTGGTGTGGTACGTAACGAAAACCTGGAAGCGCTGGAAGGTTTTGGCCCGTTCGACGTGATTCTCGACCCGGTGGGCGCCAGCTACGGCGAGCTCAACCTCAAGTTGCTGGCGCGTGACGGGCGCTGGGTGATCATCGGTCTGATGGGCGGGCGCAAGTTCGAGCTGGACCTGGCACAGGTACTGGGCAAGCGCCTGGAGATTACCGGTTCCACGCTGCGTAACCGCGATGACGGCTTCAAGGCCGAACTGCTGCGCGAGTTGCAGCAGCAGGTGTGGCCGCTGTTTGCCGAAGGGCGCCTGTCGCCGCAGTTGGTGGACACCTACCCGGTGGAGTTTGCCCAGGCGGCGTATGCCGAGCTTGAGACCAACCAGGTGTCGGGCAAGCTGGTGATGGTGATAGACCCTAGCCTGATGTAAGCAGGCCTGGCCTCTTCGCGGGTGAACCCGCTCCCACAGGGATTACCACAGGCTTGAAAACTGTGTGGTCCCTGTGGGAGCGGGTTTACCCGCGAAAGGGCCGGTGCAGGCAATGCGATTACCTCAGGCCCAGCTCAGGATCGGCCACTTGTTGATCTCGGCATGCTCCCGCAACACCGCATCCGGGTTCACCACATGCGGATGATCCACCTTCAGCAACAGCGGCAAATCGTTGCGCGAGTCGGAATAGAAAGTCGCTCCTTCCAGGTTCTCCTGCTCCTGGTCCAGCCATTCCAGCAACCGCGTGATCTTCCCTTCGCGGTAGGTCAGCACCCCGTGGGTCTTGCCGGTATAAACCCCGTTCACCGCCTCCAGTTCGATCGCCAGGTATTCGTCCACCCCCAGCCGCGCCGCAATCGGCCCGACCAGGTGCGTACCCGACGCCGAAATGATCAGGATGCGATCCCCGCGCTTGCGGTGCTCGGCAATGCAGCGGCAGGCGTCGCCGTAGATGATTGGCTCGATCACCTCTTCGACCCACGGTGCTACCAGGTGCTCGACCTCTTCCAGGGTGCGCCCGGCAATCGGCTCCAGGCTGAAGGCCATGTAGTCCTCCATCCGCAGGTGGCCCTTGCCATAGGCTTCCATCAACTCATGGTCGCGGCGCAGGAAGGCTTTACCGTCGACCCAGCCTAGCCGGGCCATCTGCTCGCTCCACAGTGAGGCGCAGTCGCCGTGGATCAGGGTTTCGTCCAGATCGAAAATTGCCAGTGCCATGGTGTTGATTCTCCTTAGGCCACTTCCCGTAGCGCCGTGGGGTCGATCGACAAGCTTACCCGTTGCCCGTCCGCGTGCAGGTCGGACGGTGAGCGGTTGAGCACGTCGACCACCAGTTCCACCTCGCGCACCCGCACCCGGTAGCGGATCACGTTGCCCAGCAGGCTGTGGCTGCGCACTTCGGCGTCCAGTTCACCGTTGATGCCCAAGGTAATCGACTCGGGGCGTATCGCCAGGCGGCTGGCCACCGGGCGCTGCAACAGGCGGCTGGCGCTGTCGGCGTCGAGCAGGTTGTAGTTGCCGATGAAGCCGGCGGCAAACAGGTCCACCGGCGCGGTGTAGAGGGTTTCGGCATCGCCGCTCTGGACGATGCGCCCCTGGTTCATCAGGAAGATGCGATCGGACATGGTCAGCGCCTCCTCCTGGTCGTGGGTGACGAAGATGGTGGTCAGCCCCAGCTCGCGCTGGATGGCGCGGATCTGCTCGCGCAGGTGCTTGCGGATGCGCGCATCCAGCGCCGACAGCGGCTCGTCGAGCAGCAGCAGGCGCGGGCGGGTGACCAGCGAGCGGGCCAGGGCAACGCGCTGGCACTGGCCGCCGGACAACTGGTGCGGGTAGCGCCCGGCGAAGTTGCCCAGTTCCACCAGTTCCAGCGCCTCGCGTACCCGGGCCTGGCTTTCGTCGGCCTTGACCTTCTGCATGCGCAGGCCGAAGGCGACGTTCTGCTCCACGGTCATGTTGGGGAACAGCGCATAGCTTTGAAACACCATGCCGATGCCACGCTTTTGCGGGCTCAGCGGTACGATGTCATGGCCGTCGAGCAGGATCTGCCCGCTGTCCACCGGGGTCAGCCCGGCGATGCAGCGCAGCAGCGTGGACTTGCCGCAACCGGACGGGCCAAGCAGGGTGACGAACTCACCGCGTTCGATATGGCAGTCGATGTTCTCGAACACCGGGCTGCCGGCGTAGCTTTTTTGCAGTTTCTGTACGCTGACGAAGCTCATGTCAGGTCTTGTCCTTGTTCAGGCGGTTGGCGACCCAGGTCAGTACCAGCACGAAGGCGAAATACGAGATCACCAGCGCGCTGTTGAAGTGGCCGCTGCTGTTGCGCATGTTGTTCAGGTACACCTGCAGGGTCTCGTAGCGGGTGCCGACCAGCAGGTTGGCGAACACGAACTCGCCGAACAGGAACGAGAACGACAGCAGCAGTGCCACCATCAGGCCCTTGCGCAGGTTCGGCAGCACCACCAGCAGCGCCGCCTGCCAGGTGCTGGCGCCCAGCAGCTGGGCGGCGTCCATCAGGTCGCGCAGGTTGATCGCCTGCAGGTTGTTGGTAATGGCCCGGTACATGAACGGCAAGGCGATGGTGAAATAGCAGCCGATCAGGATCCACGGTGTACCGACCATGGCCATGGGCCCGCTGCCATACAGCTGCAGCAGCCCCACCGACGACACCACCGGCGGCACCGCGAACGGCAGCAGGATGAGGATGTTCATCAGCGCATCGAGCCTCGGGAAGTGGTAGTGCACCACGAACAGCAGCGGCAGGATCAGTACCACCGACAGCAGCAGCGCGCCCACGCACACCAGCAGCGACTGGCCGAAGGCGGCCAGGAAGCGCGGCTCGCTCCACAGCGCGATGTACCACTTGAAGGTCAGGCCGCTGGGCAGCAGGCTGGCCGACCAGCTGGTGGCCAGCGAGTAGAGCAGGGTGCCGGCCAGCGGCAGCAGCAGGATGAGGAACAGCAGGTAGACCACGGCGCGGTGGTACCAGCCGCCGGAACGGGCGTCAGCGCGCATGGTAGCTCCTTTTCAGCAGCCATTGGTGCATCACCGTGACCAGCGTCATCAGCCCCACCAGTACCATCGCCAGGGCGCTGGCCAGGTTGGGATCGAGGCTGATGTCACCGGCCACCAGGCCGGCGATGCGGATCGGCAGTACGTTGAAGTTGCCGGTTGTCAGCGCGTACACGGTGGCGTAGGCACCGAGGGCGTTGGCCAACAGGATGACGAAAGTGCCCAGCAGTGCCGGGGTCAGCACCGGCAGGCCGATGTGTCGCCAGAATTGCCAGTGGCTGGCCCCCAGCAGTGCGGCCGACTCGCGCCAGTCTTCGCGCAGTGCGTCGAACGCGGGGTACAGCAGCAACACGCCAAGCGGGATCTGGAAGTAGGTGTACACCAGGATCAGCCCGCTCTTGGAATAGATACTGAAGTCCTCCAGCAGGCCGACCTGCTTCAGCAGCAGGGTCAGCGCGCCGTTGAAACCGAGCAGGATGATGAAGGCGAAGGCCAGCGGCACCCCGGCGAAGTTGCTGGTCATGTTGGCGAAGGCGCTGACGAAGTCGCGCAGCTTCGAGTCCACCTGGCGCAGCGAGTAGGCGCCCAGAGTGGCGATGACGATGCCGAACAGGCTCGACCAGAAGCTGATCTCCAGGCTGCGTTGCAGGGCCTGCAGGTAGAACTTCGAGGCGAATACCTTGCTGAAGTTGTCCACGCCCCAACCCGCTTCCGATTGCAGGCTGTTGATCGCCACCCAGGCCAGCGGGGCGATCTGGAAGATGACGAAGAACACGGCGAACGGTAGCAGGCAGAGCAGGGCCAGGTAGCGGCCACGGGTGTTGCTGCTCTTGGGTGTGGTCACTTCAGCAGCTCCCGGCAGACGGTCTTGTCATGCGGCGCGCCGAGCAGCTCGCAGATGGTCCCGCACAACTCGGTCTGCAGCGGTTTGGCCGCAGGGTCGAGGCTGAAGGCATCGCCGAAGACGAACAGCGGCACTTCGCGCTCCTCGGTCAGCAGGCCATTGTGCGAGCGGTCGTTGTTCATGCCGTGGTCGGCGGTGACCAGTACCTGGTAGCCCTCTTCGAGCCAGCCTGGCAGGTAGTCGGCCAGCAGGATGTCGGCGCTGCGCGCGGCGTTGCGGTACTGGCTGCTGTCCAGGCCGTGATGGTGGCCGACATCGTCGATGCTCATCGGGTGCACCAGCAGGAAATTGGGGGCGTGGCGGCGGCGCAGGTATTCGCCATCGGCCAGCAGGTGCGAATCGGGGTAACGGTCGTCCCAGTAGAACAGCCCGTGCTGGATCGGCAGCTTCGGTGCGTGGGTATGGCGGTCGCGCTGCGGGTCGAAGGGCGAGCGGTTGTACAGCTCGCTCATCCAGTGATAGGCCGCAGCCGCAGTGCCCAGGTTGGCCTCGCGGGCGTAGTGGAACACGCTGCGCTGGTTGGACAGACGGTTGACGTTGTTGTGCACGATGCCGCTGTCGATCGGCGGTACACCGGTGAGGATGCACTCATACAGCGGCCGCGACAGCGACGGCAGTTCGCATTCCACGCGGTATAGCGCGGCACGGTCGGCCTCGACGTAGGCGTGCAGGTGGCCCATGGCATGATGCGCGACCTGGTAGTTGAGGCCGTCGAGCAGGACCAGAATGACGTTGTGTTGCATGGTGGCTCCAGTCATAAACCGCGTTGGCTTCTTCGCGGGTAAACCCGCTCCTACAGGGTCATGCGCCGGCCTTGAGGTGTGCGCTGTACCTGTGGGAGCGGGTTTACCCGCGAAAGGGCCCGTCCAGGCGCTAGAGAAACTAGCCCCTTACTCCATCTCGATGATCACCTGCTCCTGCCACATCTGCGGCAGTTTCTTCGAGCTCGCTTCCCAGGCCTCGGCATTCTTGATCGGCTGTGCAGCCTTGTACTGTTCGTTGGGCAGCAGCTTGGCCTGCACATCGTCCGGCAGCTTCAGGTGCTCGGCACGGATCGGCCGCGCATGCCCTTTGGCCAGGTTGATCTGCCCGGCATCGCTGAAGATGTATTCACGTGTCAGCTTGGCCGCATTCGGGTGCTTGGCGTACTTGTTGATGATGGTGGTATAGCCGGAGATCACCGAGCCATCCGACGGGATCAGCACTTCGAAACGCTTGGGGTCGATCTGTTCACGGTAGCTCAGGCCGTTGAAGTCCCACACCACGCCCACTTCCACCTCGCCCTTCTCCAGGGTCTGGATGGTCGGGTTGGCCAGCGACAGGCGCTTCTGCTGGGCCAGCTTGGTGAACAGTTGCAGGCCCGGTGCCAGGTTGGTCTCGTCACCCTTGTAGGCGATAGCCGCTGCCAGCACGCCGTTGGCGGCCTGGGCTGCGGTGCCGACGTCACCGATGGCAACCTTGTACTTGCCTTTTTCCAGGTCGTGCCAGGTCGTTGGCCGCTCGCCTTCCTTGACCAGGTCCTTGTTGATGATGAAGGCGATGGTGCCGGTATAGGCCAGCGCCCAGTGGCCGTCCTTGTCCTTGGCCCAGGTCGGCACCTGGTCCCAGGTGCTCGGCTTGTACGCTTGGCTCACGCCCTTGCTCACGGCGATCGGGCCGAAGGCGGCACCCACGTCGCCGATGTCGGCGCTGGCGTTGTCCTTCTCGGCTTCGAACTTGGCGATTTCCTGGGCCGAGCTCATGTCGGTGTCGCTGTGCTTCAGGCCGTACTTGCTGGCCAGGTCTTCCCAGGTGCCTTTCCAGTTGGCCCAGGCATCGGGCATGCCCACGCTGTTGACGTTGCCTTCCTTGCGGGCGGCGTCTTCCAGGGCCTTGAGGTCGGTATCGGCGGCCATTGCCGTGGTACACAGGGCGATGGCCGAACCGAGCAGTGACGCCATGAACAACTTTTTCATCCGAAGCTCCTTGGTGGGTGCCTTTAGCGATGGTTGTTATGAGTGAAGCCGTTGTCTGGTGACCGTTGGTCTAGGTCAGCAAACCTTGAGCCAAGGTAGGCTGCTTGCGTGACAGTTTGATGTAGGGAAGGGCCGATGAAGGCCCTGAAGCTACAGCGTAGACCACTGAACCGCCCCGGTTCTGCTGGCTTGGCGCGTTTCTGGCAGTGTCTGGTCAAAGCCTTGTCACAGGATGTTCATCAGCCCTGCCTAGGCTTGCACTATTCTCCAAGTGCCCTGTTCTGGGGCTGGACTAGTCCAGATAGGTAACCTTTGATGCAGCCGATGCCACCGCGTGCGGTAACAGCCATCTGTCACGCCCTGCAGGAACAGATAGAGCACGGCCTGCTGGCGCCGGGCGGCAAGCTGCCGGCCGAGCGCAAGCTCAGCGAGGTGTTCGATACCACGCGCATTACCCTGCGTGAGGCGCTGGTGCAGCTGGAAGCCCAGGGGCTGATCTACCGCGAAGAGCGTCGCGGCTGGTTCGTCGCGCCCGAGCGGCTGACCTATGACCTGATCGAGCGCAGCCACTTCCATGCCATGGTCCGCGACCAGGGGCGGGTGCCCAGTACCGAACTCTTGTCAGCTCGGCTGCAGCCGGCGTCGGCGGCCATCTGTGCGCGCTTGCAACTGCCGGCGTTGTCCAGCGTGGTACGTATCTGCCGGTTGCGGCGGATCGATGGGCGGGCGGTGCTGTATGCCGAGCACTACCTCAACCCCCGGTACTTCCCGGAGATTCTCGAACAGGACCTGGCCCAGTCGCTGACCGAGATTTATGGGCGGGTGTACGGTATCCAGTATGGGCAGGTGTGCTTCGAGATCTTGCCGACGGCGTTGCCGGTGGAGGCAGCCGGTGCCTTGAAGGTGTCGGCGGGAAGCCCCGGGTTGCATATCACCCGGGTCAACAGTGACCAGCATGGGCACCTGATCGACTGCGACCTGGAGTATTGGCGGCATGATGCCATCCGCATCCGCGCCCAGGCGGGTTGAGGTGTTGGCTTCTTCGCGGGCTCGCCCGCTCCCACTGGGGCCGCACAGGTTTCAGCCTTTGCACAGTACTTGTGGGAGCGGGTTCACCCGCGAAGAGGCCCTAACTGGAGGAACCGGCAGTCACTACCTGCACTGACAACCGTGGCGTTGCCAAATCCAGCCCCGCCTCATCCAGTTGCCGCTTCAACGCCAGGTTGAAGGCCCGCGACACTTCCCACTGCTTGATCGGCGCAGTCTTGAACCGCGCTCGCAAGATCGCCGACCCCGACTCGAAGCTCTCCACCCCTTGCAGCTCCAGCGGCGACCAGATGTTGCGGCGCATCAGCGGGTCGTTGCGCAGCTTCTGCCCCACTTCGCGAATCAGCGTGATGGCCTGGTCGATGTTCATGCTGTGCGGGATCGCCACGCGGAAGATCGCGTAGCCGAACTCGCGCGAGTAGTTCTTGATGCTCTTGATCTCGCTGAACGGGATGGTATGCACGATGCCGTCGATGTCACGCAGGCGTACGGTACGGATGGTCAGCCCCTCCACCGTGCCCAGGTGGCCGCCCACATCCACGTAGTCGTCGATGGCCAGCGAGTCCTCGATGATGATGAACAAGCCGGTGATCAGGTCGGCCACCAGCGACTGGGCACCAAAGCCGATGGCCAGGCCGATCACACCGGCACCCGCCAGCAGCGGGGTGACGTTCATGCCCATGTTGGCCAGGGCGACAATCACCGCGATGATGAAGATGACCACGAACATCACATTGCGGATCAACGGCATCATGGTTTGCGCGCGGGCGTTGGCCAGGCCCCGGCGCGAACGCACCAGGGCGTGGTGCACGGCGGTGTCGGCAAGGATCCACACCAGCCAGGCGACGATCAGCGTGCCGGCCAGGCCCAGCAGGCGCACGCTTATGTCGTGGCCGTCGCCCTCGGCGAAGCTGATCATCGACAGGCCCCACACACGCAGCCCCAGTTCGATGAACACCAGCCAGATGAACAGGTGCACCAGCAGGTAGCCGAAGTTGCGCAGGCGTTCGGCGTACACCGCCTGGCGCTTGCTGGCGCGCTTGGGGTTGGCGGCGTGGCGGCGCACCAGGCCGTTGAGCACCATGCACACCACCACCAGCACCGTGCACATCAGCGACTGGCGCAGGGCGGTGCTGGTGTCGCCGGCCGAGATAAAGGTAGCGAACAGCGAAATCGCCACCAGGATCAGTGCTGGCACGAACCAGAAGCTGCCGAGGATCTCGATGGTGTCACTGAGGGTGCGCCGGGTCAGGCGCCGTGACAGCGGCTGGTTGCGGATCAGGTGGGCGATCGGGCGACGGAAGCGCAGGATGAACAGCCCGGTGCACAGCGCCGCGATCACGTTGGCCAGGGTAGCCAGGGCGTGGGCCAGGTGGGTGCCGAGGGCGACCATCAGGCGCGGATCGCTCATCGCTTCGCCAAACGCGGCGAAACTGCCGATCAGCCACAGCGGGCGGAAGGCCTGGTGGCGCAGGATGTACAGGGCGCGGTGGCGGTGGGGGCCGTCGAGCAGCGAGAAGGCAATCACGCAGATGGCCGAGAAGCAGGTGCCGACCACCAGTGCGTAGGCCAGCACCATGGCCAGCGACTTGCCCAGCGACGGCGGCAGCACGAAGCTCAGGTAAACGGTGAACACCAGCGCCACCAGCCATGGGCCCAGCTTGCGCAGGGCAAAGCGCACCAGATCCCAGGTGCGTGGGTGCTGCGGCAGTTCCTCGCTCAGGCCAAAACGCAGGCGTACCCGATGCCCGACCCAGTTGAAGGCGTAGGCCAGCACGCTCCAGACGGCGATGACGGCGGCAAAGCCGAACAGAATGGCCGGCCACTGGTGCACCGGCACCATCAACTCGGTCAGTTCGGCCTGGGCCTGTTCGATTTCCGCGGCCCAGCGATGGAACGGGCTGGCATCGCCGCTGAACTGCTTTTCGAAGTCCTGCAGGGCGCCGCCGATCAGGCCGAGCACGCCCTGTTCGACGGTGGGTTGCGATTGCCTGGTGGCGTCGCGCAGCTTTTTCAGGTCGGCCAGCAGCTTGGCCCGCTGCTGGTCGTTTTCCAGGTTCTTGATCACTTCGTCCAGCGACTTGCCCAGCGGTTCGCTGGCTTCTGGCTGCGCGGGCGCGCTGCCACCCAGCAGGCCTGGCAGGCCCGCAGCCTGTAACGGGGTGACAAACAGGAACAGCAGCAGGAACAGGCAACGCAGGAGAGCAGGCACTGGCAAAACTACCTCAGGTCAAACGATTGACCGAGTGTAGAGGTTCACGACGGCAGTTGCTCCAGGATTTTCCAGCAGGTGAGGCCGAAGATACCCAGTGTGCCGACCCACATCATCACAACGCCGATATTGCGCTCGCGCAGGCTGAAACCGATGGTCAGCAGCAACAGGAACAGAAACACCGGCATGAACAGGGACAGGAACGGGGACATGGACAGCAATCCTTTTGCAGTGGGGCCATGTAACAAGCATAGCGGGTGGCAGACGAAGCGGGATTGACCTTGAGCAGGCCCGGCCTCTTCGCGGGCATGCCCGCTCCCACAGGTACTGCACAGCCCTTGAATGCTGTGATGATCCTGTGGGAGCGGGCGAGCCCGCGAAGAGGCCGGGCCTGGCTACATCAAAGCATCAAGGCAACTCGCGGCAACGGTAGAAGGCGCTCAGCACCTTCACCAGGTGCGCCAGGTCATGGCTGCCGCACAGTTCGCGAATCGAATGCATGGCAAAGGTCGGCAAGCCGATATCCACCGTACGCACGCCCAGGTGGCTGGCGGCAATCGGCCCGATGGTCGAACCACAGCCCATGTCGCTGCGTACCACGAAGCTCTGCACCGGCACTTCCTCGGCCATGCACAGGTGACGGAAGAACCCGGCGGTTTCGCTGTTGGTAGCGTAGCGCTGGTTGTTGTTCACCTTGATTACCGGCCCGGCGTTGAGCTTGGGCCCGTGGTTGCCGTCGTGCTTGTCGGCGTAGTTGGGGTGCACGCCGTGGGCGTTGTCGGCCGACACCATCAGCGAGCGCTGGATGGTGCGCACGTAGGCGTCGCCATCCGGCAGCAGGCGTTGCAGGGTCTGCTCCAGCATCGGCCCGTCGGCGCCACAGGCCGAGCAGCTGCCGACTTCTTCATGGTCGTTGCACACCAGTACGCAGGTTTCGTCGCTGTCGGCGGCCAGCAGGGCCTGCAGGCCGGCGTAGCACGACAACAGGTTGTCCAGGCGCGCGCCGGCGATGAAGTCGCCGTTCAGGCCGACCAGCGCGGCGTTTTGGGTGTCGTAAAAGCTCAGCTCGTAATCCAACACCACGTCGGCGATCAGCTCGTGCTCGCGGGCCAGTTGCTCGGTGAGCAGGGCGCGGAAGTCGATGCGCTCGTCACCCGCGACCTGGGCCAGGATCGGCGGCAGCTCGTTCTGCGGGTTGATCGCCCAGCCTTCGTTGGCGGTGCGGTTGAGATGGATTGCCAGGTTGGGGATGACCGCGATCGGCAGCTTGAAGTCGATCAGCTGGCTTTCGACCTTGCCGTCACGGCGGTAGGTGACCCGGCCGGCCAGCGACAGGTCGCGGTCGAACCATGGCGCCAGCAGGGCGCCGCCATACACTTCGACGCCCAGTTGCAGGAAGCCCTGGCGCTGCAGCTCGGGCTGCGGCTTGACCCGCAGGCACGGGCTGTCGGTGTGGGCGCCGACCATGCGGATACCGTTCAGCAACGGTGCCTGCTTGCCCAGCTTGATGGCGATGATCGACGAGTCGTTACGGGTGACGTAGTAGCGGCCGCCAGGTACCGTGGCCCAGCTGTCGCGCTCGTCCAGGCGCTGGTAGCCGGCAGCTTCCAGGCGCTGGGCCAGGCTGGCGGTGGCGTGGAAGGGCGTGGGGGAGGCCTTGAGGAAGTCGATAAGGCCAGAATTCAGTGCGTCGCGCATAGCTCACTCCAGACAGCAGTGGCGCGAGTTTAGCGTATTAGGTCGACAAATTGTGTCTGCCTCTTCGCGGGCTCGCCCGCTCCCACAGGTACTGCACAGATTTCGAATGCAGTGTTATCCCTGTGGGAGCGGGCAAGCCCGCGAAGAGGCCTGTACAGGCAGTACAAATTCAGAAAGGCGCAGGGCACTCGAACTTCAACCGCTCCCCGGACACCGGGTGGGTAAAGCTCAGCATCGATGCATGCAGGCACAGCCGTTCATGGGCAGCCAGTGCCTCGGGGTTGGCATACAGCCGGTCGCCCAGCAGCGGGTGCCCGATCGACAGCATGTGCACGCGCAACTGGTGCGAACGCCCGGTAATCGGTGTCAGCTCTACCCGGCAGTAATCACCGCAGCGCTCGACGATGCGCCAGAAGGTCAGCGCATGCTTGCCCTGCTCGTGGTCCACCACATGCCGTGGCTTGGTCGGCGGGTCGTAGCGCAGCGGCAGGTCGATGCTGCCGCTGTCCAGCGCCGGCTGGCCCCAGCATAGTGCGGTGTAGGCCTTTTCGGTTTCGCGGTCGTGGAACTGGCGCGACAGCTCACGATGGCTGTCGGCATCCCGGGCCAGCAGGATGATGCCGGAAGTTTCCCAGTCCAGGCGGTGCACGATCAGCGCGTCGGGGTAGCCGTTTTCCTGCAGGCGAGTGATCAGGCAGTCCTTGTTGTCCTCGGCGCGGCCGGGTACCGACAGCAGCAGGGTCGGTTTGTTGATCACCAGGATGGCGGCGTCTTCGTGCAGGATCTGGATGTTGGACAGCGGCATTGCTTGGTCTCGGTTATATCGGGGAAAACACTGGGGCCGCTTTGCGGCCCATCGCCGCGGTTCGTCGCCACGACAAGCCAGCTCCCACAGGGTTCGCGCTGTACCTGTGGGAGCTGGCTTGTCGTGGCGACGAACCGCGGCGATGGGCTGCAAAGCAGCCCCAATGATCCAGGCCTGGTCGCGAAATCA
>NZ_JALLKV010000080.1:0-18547 GCF_023093815.1 Pseudomonas sp. PNPG3 | reverse complement strand
TCATGGCCTCATCTTCTCAAGAGTTGAGGCCTCCACGAAACCCGGGGCGATTCAGTGGATTCGTTTGGGTAACCACGAGGATTGGAAACGACGCGAGTGGAGCCCACCTGTGCGTCTACAGCCTTGTGGGTGTGGCCGAATACCCACACGTCAGCCTGCAGTACCAAGCCACGCCATTGATTGGCAAAGGCCGACATCACATGGCCGTCATTCCTCTGGCCCGTAACTTCCACCATCGGCGCATGATGGGTGATCACCACAGTCTTCCCACCGAAAGGAGTGCTGAGCTGAGCCTCCAACCAGTCACGCGCTATGTGGTTACGCTTGACCAGATCATCCGGCCTGATTCGGCGATGATCTTCTGTACGGATCTTGCGAAAGTCATTCATGGAATCGCTCACAATCCCTATGGCAAGTAGCTGGTCACCGCTGCTGGTGAAGTCCGTCCAACCGGTCGTCCCGATAAACCGAACATTGCCGTGAACGAACACCTCGTTCTCCAGCACACGCGTGTGGGGTGCAGCAACCGCCTTCATCTTCTCCAAGGTACGGTCAAGATGGCCGCCATAAAATTCATGGTTACCCGCAACGTAGAGACACAGGCAGTTGAACGCCTCGTTCGCCCACTCGACGCCCTTAACCCGCGTAGAGATGTCTCCTGCCAAAATCACCACATCAGCATTGACCATCGGTGGGGAGAATGGGTCGAACTCGTTATGTAGATCGGAATAAACGAGGAGCTTCATGCTTAGCGCTAGCCTTGGCGTTTGTTCAACATTGATCGCAGGAGGCTCGACACCGCGCGATGCCACTTCGATTAGCATCCAACTCGATTTAGCCGTAAATTGATTCATTGACGACCCCAACTGAACACCCAGCGAGCGTCCTGTCCGCTGGCTGGCCCTGTACCAGGCGCCTCCATCCACAACGGGGTAATCCGGAATTGAAAACTATACGGTGTAGAGCCGTATCACGCAACATGGCTACATACTCGCCTTTGGGCGGCGAATAGATGGACATCAAAGTAGCGTTTGCGGCAGCGCTCAGGGCGATACGCAGCAGCAAAGAGCTTTCCCAGGAAATGGTCGCCCGCTCCACAAGCCGCCCATATGTAGGCCGACTGGAAAAGGGCGAGTCTGCCCCTACCTTGGACAAACTGCAGGCGCTGAGCAGTGCACTAGAGGTCAGCCCCCTTACCCTGCTGGCACTTACCCTGGCTACGCAGGACGATCAGCCTACCTCTGCTTTGCTATCTCGCTTGAAGCAGGAACTCGTCCAGTTTGAGAAATCAGGCGGAATGGAAATGCTTGGTGACCAGATCGTCAACGGAGAGCTGGTATCAAGACCACGAGGAACTCCCCAAAACGCGGACAAGCTCGCCGAGGTACTTAGGCATAAGGCCGCAGGTTTCACGCAGAAAGAAACCGCCGATCGCTTAGGGATGAGCACGTCGACGGTAAATGACATGTGGAGGAAAGACAGTGCTTAGGTCGGCGCTATGAGCAACGCGCTCGATTGATAACCGCATCATCGAGCACTTGCTTGCCACACTGCTCATAGCAGTAATCTCACTAGACCGCCTAAGCTCTCCAAGTCTTATTTTGGCCTCGTATACCTCAACCACTTCGAACGGACATCAGGTTAACGAGACAGCACAGCCCTTCATTTCACCAAAGACAGGGGAGCCGCAGGTACTTTGAGCATGAAACGGTCGGTGACCAGCGAATCAGTAAGCCCTGAATCCTTCAGGATCAAACGCCAACTGGCATGATCCATGAGATCAATGGCTTTCTGAACGAGCGTAGGGCACTCCATCTCAATGCGCTCATCCAGCTCCTCACGCTTGGTGAAGCCGTTACGATTGAGGTAGGTGAACCCCGACCTGGCCTGATCCTGGGTGATCAGGTTCAAACTCTGCGCACGATAGATAATGGCCTTGAAGCTCACTTTCCATCGCATCTTGAGCTCTCCCAAGGCCGACCAATTCAGGTACTGGCCTCGCATCGGTGGAAACTCACCACCAAAACTCGCCCGCGGCATCAACAAGGCACTGGCGAACTGGTTTGCCTGAGCCTCTGTTTCTCTGCAGCCCGTCTCAATGCCTTGATGCATCACAAGATGACCAAGCTCATGCGCCAGATCGAAACGTTGCCGGCATGGATTCTCCTTGGCAGTATTTCGAACGATCAGAGGGCGTTTGTTGAACAGTGAAAAGGCATCCACGCGATCATCTGCATCCGCCAGGCTGACCACGAGTACACCCGCACTTTCGAGTAGCCGCGTGATGTTGGCAATCGGGCCGATCCCAACCGAAAGCTGGCGGCGGAAACCTTCTGCGGCTCTTTCGATCACATCATCACCCGTAATGGGTTCCTCAAAGGGATCGAAGCCGACCTTCGGAAAATCCACCTCCTTCTCAAGCTCGGTGAGGAGCATTTCAAAAAGCTCGACCTGGGAGGCAATGCTTTTTTTTACCGTCTGAGTGGACGAGCGAAGGCTGCGAAAATGACACTGCTCCAGCTCGACGGAGCCACGCCTTGGACTGGAAAGAAAAGCCTCCGTCACCCCGAGCGCTTTCGTAATTAGCTCCAGCTGCGTTCTGTTTGGAACCGCGTTGATTTCAAGCTTATGGGCGTATTGTCGGCTGACGCCCAGCAGCACGCCCAGTTCTGCGAGGGAAAGTCCCGCAGCGCATCGAGCCAATCGAAGCTTCTCTGGAGAAAACTCATTCTCAAAAGAGAGCTGGCCTGTTCTGTCATCCATTATCACTGTTCATCATTATCAGGTGTCTTGGCACCGGAGTTGTCCGCATCTGCGCCTTTCGGCTTACGCATGACTTTCGCCTCCGGCACGTCAACAGGTTGGTGCTGCTCCATGGCCCTGACCGAGACGCCATTGTTTTGCTCATGTTTCCAAATGCAAACGACGTCGTGGCTGGCATCAAAGCCCACCATGGCTACGTTGATCTTCGGAAATTCCAAATCGTATGTGCTCGACACGTACACGCGCCACGTGCAGACCTCTGGGGAGACTTCAAAAATCGAGAGCTGATGCAGCTCGATCGGGTTGGGCCTGGTGCGATGAGCCTTCTTGATGGCGAAGGGGTCGTCGGTGACAATTTGAAGCAATACCCCGTTCAGCGAGACCGTGAAGTCCAGAGTTGCATTGCGAAGCTGAAGCCAGGGCATGGTCTTGTCCGCGGCCAAGGTCTTGCACAGGCCTTGTTGACGGCCAAAAAGCAGCGTACCCCGCGTGTAGGGTGTGTCGTACTGACCACTGGCATCTTCGAGAGCGCTATACGCCACCGAAGCGACCTCTTGGCAAAACCTATCGACATACTCAGGGAGCAGACGAGGTTCGAATTGACTGGGGTGTTGGTTAACGATCATCAAGCCATCCTCAAATTCTGCAAAAACTGAAATATGTCAACTTCGAATTCTATGCAGATTTTTCGATGTGTCAACCTACGCAACTGAACCTCCCCCCTGAGCCTGCTACGCTGAGGGCAGCTCACTGCGCTGCTGCGCATTCGGATTGCTGAAGTGAATTCGTACCTGCGAACTGGCGCCTGCCGGCTGTTTTCATCGTCGCTGGATCACTCGCGGATCCGCATGATGATGGGGAGTGGAGCGCCCCACCTCTCGATCGCCCATGCCTGCCAACGCGTCAGCGTGTTGATCAACAAGGGTCGATCAATGCTGCTCACCAAGGTAGTAGGAGAAGGCACATCACTGGGCCAAAGCCCGACGTCCAACAGAGTGACATCACCGAGGCCTCGGGCACAGGAGGAAGGCATTAGGACTGAGAACAACCGCTAAGCTCGGTTCACGGCCAAGCGCTATGGATGCACTGCCTTACTCAAAAGGGATCGACCTGCGTCCTAAATCCTTCGCCACGGTCGCCCACTCACCATCGAATCTAACGACGACGGCTTACACCGACCGTGCGTTGGCTAATGAGCGATTAGGCAGTTCATCCTTGGCCAGCCATCTCGCTCGGCCAATGCCCAAAACCAGTGATCGCGTCATAGACTCACCTTGCCTTGAGTCAAACGCCTCCTCATGCAGAACCATTCCGCTCTTCGCGTATACGCCTATGAACATCTGCGTGTTGCCTGTTCGCGACAGACGTACTTGAACATCTACCATCGTGCCGTCATCGAGCATCTCAGCATGAGTGCGGTGGTGAAGCGTTGGGTCAGCCCAATCCCAAAAAATGTCACCGCGTATGCGCATACCGCTCTCCTACGACTTTAGTATTAGGCAGGTTTAAATCACACGATAGTCCAGGCCAAACCCCACGCAGTCCAATTGCCAGTACGCTTGGATCATTCCGACGGCTGACAACCGTTGCTTCCAACCGTCGAGTTTTCGTATGAACTTTGGCGCATTTGTATGGCCTTCCGTCAAACGGAGGAAGCATCATGAACCAATCGAGAGAACTCCATTCCACGGTCATCTGCCTTCAAGCTGACGAGGTGTTGCTTGTACGAAAGGAGTCAACCGAATGGTCACTGCCAGGAGGAAAAATCGATCCGGGTCAGACCCAGATTGAGGCTGCTCGCCGTCAATTGGACGAGGAAACGGCTTATCGCTCAGCGAAGCTCAGTTCCTGGGCCATCATGTGCTTGAAACGGAAGAGCACTGGTTGTACCGGATTGTTGTACCCCGCTCCAGGGAGCCCCACCCTGCACGCGAAAAAGTTGAGTGTCGCTGGATCTCGATTCCTGAGCTCAACCAAACTCAGGTAAAACCAACAAACGTTGAGGTGCTGAGACGAGAGGGAATTGTCACCCTGAAAAAATGAAAGTGCCTGACGCGTAAAAAGACTACCCGAAACACTTTCCGATCTTCAGCTACAAGGCCGACGACGTGCACGCGGTTTTGGTGAGAGCGAAACTGATCACCAGAATTTCCACGTGCCGGCCCCTCTCTAAAGCTTGAACCGCACGTGAATGGTGCTGTGCTTTTCTTTGCGGTCGACCGTGATCGCTGTCCCACCATACCCGGAATAGCTCTTGATCAAGCGCATCCCTAGGCCCGTGCCGCTCGGCTTGGGGTACGATTCAGGGAAGCCGTCCCCTTCATCTACTACCGTAATCAGGGCGTGATCTTCAATACCCTTCACGCTGACCGTAATTGTCCCCACTCCATATTTCAGAGAGTTGGTGATCAGTTCCGAAATGACCAGACCAAGCGGTGCCATTCTCTCTGGCGGCAGAATGAAGTTGTCAGCATTGAGAATGATTCTTCGATCAGACAACGCCTTGCTTAGATCACTTAGCAGTGCCGCTAGGTAATCCGAAGCTCGCACATCTTGCGTACCAGCGCTTTGATAAAGCCGCTCATGAACACTAGCGATCGTGACCACCCGCCCCGCCGCCGCCTGCAGTTGGAGCCTTACCGCCTCATCCGGTGTCAGGTTGGCCTGTAGAAGGAGCAGCGTATTGACCAGGTGAAGGCTGTTCTTGACCCGATGATGGATCTCTTCCAGGTGCAGGTCGGTGGTGGTCTGGCGACTGTTCTGAGCTTCGATCAGGGACAACAATTGAGCTTCGTAGCTATGTCGCTCGGTAATATCTCGGGAAACTGCGATCAGTTTATCCACGTTGCCATCCGTGCCCAGGATAGGTGCCACGGTGACATCCCACCATTTCGGCTCGGCGTTAGCCGTGGGGCAATACGCCTCGAAGCGTATGGACTCCCCGTTTGTACCTTTAGTCACGGCGTTCTGAACAAGCCCTTTAGACTCGTCCGGCCACAACTGCAACCACGACAAGCCACGTACCTGTGCAAGATGACCAATTTGCATGAGGCATATGCCGGCGTCATTCATGAACTCAATTTCGCCATTAGCGGTTAGGATCTTGACGCAGTCCGGGCTGGCGTTGAGCATGCTTTCCGAATAGGGATTGACAGGTGGCACATTGGCCAACTCACTCAAGCGCTCTACCGCCATCGAGATGACGTTGGAAATCCCCTCAAGGAAAACCAGATCGCTCTCAATGAAGTCATCGCCATCACTGCTGTCCGCTTCCAGGACACCAAACGGCCCCAGAATGCCTCGAATCGGCACATTGATCGCACGCTCGATACCGTATTTCTTCAGCAGTTCAGGTGTCCGAAAACGGAACTCCTGACCCAGATGGTTCGACAAGACAGGCCTGTACGTAGCAATGGCGTAGCCAGCAGGGCTGGCCACATCGCCACCTACCGTGGCGTGACCGATATCCGAGTCGTCCCAACCGACGCCGTGGGACAGTAGGAAATCATCGCTTTCAGGAATCGGCGTCAGCACCTTGGCAAACCGCGTTTCCATACCCTTCGCCACAGCAGTGCAGGCTTGAGTGAGCAGCGCATCAAGGTCTGTCGATTTGAGCGACATGACACCGTATTCAACGACGATCCCATGCTGCCGGTGAAGCCGGGCGTGCGACTTCTGCAAGGCAGCACGAATTGTTTCGTCAGGGGGTACCTGTTGCATGGGTTGATCCCGCGATTCGATGACCAGGCATGCTGGTGGATAGTGTAGAGCCGCACCTGATAAAGGTTCACCAGCAATTGGGCACTTTGTCGTACCGTTTACCACCGCAGGTCACCCCGGCGCAACGACGAAAGCTTTCTAAGCGCTAAGGAGGACAGACAGAGAGTTGGCAGAACATGCACATCACGGACATACACATGGCTGAAATGCTGAATGGCACCAACTTGGCCAACGGGTTCTGGCAACACTGTACAAATCTGTCCGGGAGACTGACCTCCGGGCACAGTGATCAGGCGTTATCGAAAATCTAAAGTCAGTGTCGGACAGCACCTGGGGACTTTAGACTGCCAGATGAAGGCTGCCGCGAGGGGGGGAAGGCACCGATATCGTGACAGAAAAGATCTTCACTCATGATCTGTTTAGTCCTACTGCTAATCACCAGAAAGCGTTGCAGACTGCGGCTCAGGTAATCAAAAAGCGAAACGCGATGCGCTTGGGAGCACATCCGTACTCCTTTCGCTCAAGTGTGTAATCGATCGGCGCGAATGCTCATGCTGGCTAACGCCGTTCCCACCGCAAATCTGCTCCATCACCTGTAACTTATGTTTGCAACAAGGGCCAGCAGCCGCGCTGGCTCGGGCTCATGCGAAGCACGCGGCACATTTTCGATAACGCCCTAAGCGCCGGCATTGATATATGCTTGCGGGCTCCACGCCCACCCAGCACGTACACCATTTCCTCCGCTTCAAAAAAGCAGTCTTCGTACTTCCTGAGGAAACCCGTAAGCAGGACACCCCCCTGCCTTGTACCTCGGGTGTCAAACAACACGCGCTGGGCGTAGAGCAAGACCGGTTGTAAATTCCTGGCTTCGATGAGCGCCTGGTCACGCTCACTTACCATGACGTCCAGAATTAACCACTCTCGCACCACGCAGTACTCCTGATCTGCAAACTCATCCCGTACCGCGGCTAACAACGGCTCATCCGCAAGACCAGATCCCATCAGCATGCGCGCAGCCCCGTAAAACACATCTTCCAACAGCTCGTTCACCATTCCACCCCAGCGCTTGCGCTCTGCATCTTGCGCGCGGTTGGCTTGCCGAATGCTTTTGCGCTTCGCTCACTCATCACAGTCTCTGCTTCCTCTTACGTTCTGCCCTGCTTCAACCGGTTGAGCAGGTGCCTGATCATCATGTTCCGGAGCACATCCTGTGCTGCCTCATCGGCGGCGGGGCCAGCAAGGGGCACGCCCAAAAGCAATGTTCATCACCCAGCTTTAAGTGAACGCTGCTTCGAATCTAGATCACTGCAGCGCGTAGAAAGGGCCCAGCTCGCCGTTTTGGTAGTACCAATGAGCAACCACGTAGAGCCCTCCCGTGTTCGCCTCAATGACTAGGTAGCCGGCCTGCTGAGATCGACGTGCGATAGGCGGCGTATGGGAAGGAAGCCCCTCCGGGAAATCATGCCGGTGATCACAAAACATCAATCCGGTCATCCGCCCTCCCCGCTCTAAGGCACAGGCCAAAAATCCAACAATCGAGTCATCAGGGATCGCGTCCTTTGCGCGCTGAATGACCCTGGGCAACCGAAAGAAACGACTGTTTTCTCGCGTCGCGCCAAACGTCTTGATCATGTAGCTCGCGTAGGCGTCCACCGGCTCCCTGCTCATTTAAGATTCTCTGGATTCGTTTAAGCCGAAAATTGGTTCGCTCACATCTGTACCCACACTCCGCCGGCCACTGCCATGCCCGCTAACCAGCGGGGGCAACCGTACAGCGAGTCGGGCAAACCCTTGATCCGCCTATGAATAATATAAGGCGTATAGCCGGAATCCGCAACAAGGCTAATTAGTCGCGCTGGGCTAAGGGCTGTGCGTGCAATAAAAGGGGTCACCCTGAAATGTTGCCCGCTTCACCAGCCGGCCTGGGTTGGAATGCTTAGAGGAAGGAGATCCAGTCCTTTATTGGACGGATCGAAGCGCCCAGCGAAGCCATGGATATGAGCCCATGCTGCTGTTCACTCTGCCCATGGCAGAGCAGAAAAAGCCTGGCCCTACGCAGACGGAGACGGCTGAACATATTGAGACGGGAGCAGTAAGCCCTCGACTTGCCCCCGTCGGGGCCCTAGAGGCACCGCTCCGCGATGACAACGACTAGATAGAGAGAAATCCATTGGCGCTATACGGATGCGCATATCAATGCTCAGGGCCGCACAGCTCTCCAGGTGTTTTCGGGCAATTCTGCCAGCGGCAGACATAGTCGAGAAATTCTCGATGCCCGGTTCGCTGCTCCCGCCAGGTGCTCAGGTTAAGCAGGTTGGCGCGATGCTCTGTCGTGGTCACCACCAAACGTCTCACTGCCCTGGAAACGCCAACGAAGAACGTGCAACGCACCTCTCGCTGATCCCTGCCCCAGTACGCTTGATCTTCCACGCCTAATAGCACCACGGTGTCAAACTCCAACCCCTTGCTCTTGTGTACCGTAAGTATCCGGATCGATTGATCATCGGACAGCTGCGCCAACGCTTTGAGCAGGTCAGGCTCTCTGGCCAGGGCCTCGTCGATGTACTTTTTCACATCGCGAATCACCTCTTTGAGTCGCTCCCTCGATTCATAATCATGCGAAAGTCCAGTCAGCAGACTGACGCCGACCATCGACAGAAACTCTTTCAACAACGCCCAGCGCTGGTCATAGCACTTCGAGGCGAGATCTGATGCCGCTAACTTGCGAGCCTCTTTGATGAATCGACCCCAATTCGTACGTAGCGCTCCATCCGCATCATCTTCCGAAGGAATCAGACGTCGCATCAAGCGAGTCCAGGCCATGGGCTCTCGTACGCCATACACGCACAGCAGGTAATCAACCACGACCAATGCCATCGGCTCTGTCGCGATGTCTTGAAGCTGGCTTTCGTTCCGGTAACCGATCCCCCAACTGTCCAAGGCTGCCGCCAGTCTCACCGTGTACGCTTCCGGTTGATTACGCACCAGGATTGCGATGCTGGCCGGCGCTATGCCATCGGCATTGATCCAAGTGACTATTTGCCCAGCCAAACTTAACGCCTCATCCTCGCAGCTCTGGTAAGCCTGTACGTGGACTTCCCCACCGTCCCCGGTGAGCATATCCGGTGGCATCTCTGAGCCAGGGTCAAGGACTTTTACGATCTCGCTCTGAAGCCGGAGAAGCTGCGGTTGAGACCTGAAGTTGCGATAGATGTTGAGGTGCAAGGCCGAGAAGTCGTGCTCAAAACGTCCGAACACTCCGTCCAAGGCCCCTGCCCATCCCATGATTTTCTGCTTTTCATCCCCTACAGCCGTCACACGGCGTCCTGATCCGGCAAACAGTCGGTGCAGCAGTGCGTACTGCTCATCCGTGCAGTCCTGAAACTCATCGAGGAACACATCACTGTAGGTTTGCCGGATGGCCGTGACCGCCAACGGATAGGCATCAAGGATCTTGATCGCCAAAGGAATCAGTGCCGAGAATTCCGTCTGCTCGGGGTGCGCCTTCCCTTTCACGACCAATTTGTAGCCGACATTCAGCGCATCCTCACCTGTCAGCACGGGTCGAAATCGATCAACAATCCGCTTGGCGAACGCATGAAAGGTATAGCTATCGAAGCGACCTGCGTAATCCGCCCCACATCGGCTGAACACCCGTTCACGCAGGTTGTTACTCGCATCTACCTTGAAGGCGATAGCCAAGATTCGCTTGGGATAGCGGCAGGCACCTGTCGTCAACAGAAAGTCCGCCCGCTGTGCCAGCAACTCAGATTTCCCGGAACCTGGGCCTGCCGTCAACGCCACACACCTTTGAAACTCCCGCACGGTCATTTCAGCATTGGGCTCCAGCACGATGCCCTCAGACGACCGCCACTCCTCAGGCTTTATCATTCGTGAAGCGCCTCGACTCGCATGATCACATGGTCAACCAAGCGCGACAGGGAGGCCGGCATCGCTTTGAGAAGCTCCTCGTCCGTGAGCTTTGAAAGCGCTTCCAAATGGGACTTGGGCTTACTGTCCAACTTGAACAGCTTGTGATACGCAATGAAATGCTTGCGTTGCAATGGCGTGTATTGGGTTGGCTTGAAGCAGCTCTCCCCGAGCACCGATTTCACCTGGTTGACCTTCGGCAATGCCAAGTCCGTTGGTGAGAGGCCGAACGCCTTGGGAAAGGCCACTAGCATTGAGAAATCCAGATCCATCGGTGATGAGAAAAACACGCCCAACGGTTCTAGATCCTGCACGTAATTCTTGTACTGCGGGTTCTTTTCCACATCCAGCAGAGGGTATGTAGGGTTGTCCCATTTGGGTAATTTGGAGACTTGATCTTCCGTTAGGTACGCCACAGTGGGGCGGTGCTTCATCAGTTCGGTCGCGACGTATTTGATACGTCCCCATCCGCCCCCATGCCGACCGACATCAAGATCCAACAGCGTCACATAAGGAATGTTCAGCCCGCTCAACAGGCGCCAGAAGTGGTTGACGTGTCGCCCACCGAGTGGAGCGATAGTCACCGCTGCCTCATCAACCATCAGCCTTTTGGCGGCCAGCAGGCGCGGGAGCACGATCTCCTCACTGTCACCCTCTCCCAGGATCACCAGACGAGAGAAATACAGCTCAGGGAATGCCTGCACGGCCTCCCTCACGAACTTGTATGACTCGCCCTTGGTGTCTGGCGGCATCGTAATGGTTGAGACCACGGTGCACCGCGCGTCATCGAGCCTCAGATAACGAATATCGGTCGGCTCAACACGTCGCAGCATTGAAGGTGCATGCGTGGCGATCAACGCTTGCGCGTCGAACGCATGAGGGTCACCCACCAGCGTCTTCAGCGAAGACACGATGCGTCCGAGGTAGTGCGGTGAGAGACTGTTTTCAGGCTCTTCCAGGGCAATGATCGTAAAGACGGCAGGTCTCAGCTTTTCAATGTCAAACGACTCGTCATCGCCGCCAAGTACAGAGCGCCCGATAGCTTGGGAGGACAGCACCAGTGTTAGGTACAGCATCGATTTCTGGCCGTCACTCAACCTCGAAAAATCGACCTGCTGCTCACCGTGCCCGGGCGTGAAAGACACCGACAAATGCCGGAGCAACGACTCGATCTCGGTTGCGACGAAGGTCAAGCTTGGATCTTTGAAAAACTTCCCTTTGTGCAACGCCTTCCAGGCGTTGGTGATGCCGGCACCAAGGCTGACCACCGAGCGATTATCACGCAGGCTCTGCGAGATATCGGTGGTCAACTGGCTGATCTTCTCGCGCTGGTCTGTCCAGTTCACCGCACGGAGCAAACGGCCCAACAACGCATTCGCGCCATAGGTGATGTGCTCAGCGGGATCTCGGCGTGCCGGCAGGTAATGCACCTGAATCTGCGTCCGCTCATCTCGCGGGACGGGCACCGTCTCAATAGGGATGCCGCTCTCGTCGACATCCAGGACATAACGCAAACTCTGCTCAATCTCGTCCTCAAGGCCGATAGAGGCGTCCAGGCGATACCTGACTCGTGGCACTCCATCAAGGTCGTCAAGGCGCATGTGGCCGAAGTGACAAGGGATGGTCGGGTGCTCATTTCCGCCGTCAGTCAGCTCGGGAAAATGGAAGTCCGCTTCAATCCAGAGCGCTCGCTCAGCCGGCACATCTTCCTCGTCATGCGGCACGAAGAAGTCGGATCGACGGAGTCGCCGTTGATTGGGGTCAAATGAAAACAGGCGGCATAGCGCCTGCAGCGTTGCGGTCTTGCCAGAACCGTTTGGCCCGATGAGAAAGGTAAGACTCTCCAGATCAATCGTCACCGGCTTCACGCCAAACGACTGGAAACCACAGACGCGAATGTACTTGAGCTTCACGACACGAATCCCTTCAGACTGACCACGCTCAGCGACCTGGGAACTCAGGCCTGCCGTTTTAGATGACGCTGCAGCGGGCCAATCCTAGCCCAGGCAATCGCCTCATGATAGCCAGACAGTGGCACAGCTTGTAACTGGATTTACACGCGACAAGCGAGGCCAAGATGTGTGCAGAGCCAACGCTTAACGCGAACCTCCAGCTGCCGTTCTCTACACCTCAGAAACTCCGGTCGCCGGTCAAGCACTAGTCCTACCCGAGCTCATTGTTCTGCTCTTGGGTGCAGGGATGGGCCGATGGCAGGCTCATATGCCTGCACCTGCTGGGGCATCCCGTCAAACCTCAATGATGAAGTCCGAGTAAAAACCCGTGCGCTCGCCCGGATAACCACGCGGATTTGAGAGGACACGGCAGCCCGAAATGACTGTGTCGACCGCATGATGAGTGTGGCCGAAGATCCAGGCGTCAGCCTCGGTAATCAGGTCATGCCACTCATTGAAATAGGCGGCCCCCAAATGCCCTTCATGACCATCGCCTGCTAACTCTCGGAGCGGGCAGTGATGCGTGACCACGATGGTGCGCCCCTCAAATCCTTTGGCGAGCTCTGTGACCAAAAATTTCCGCGCGGTGATGTTACGAGCAATGAGGTCTGCAGGACGCAGTTTGCGGTAACCCTCGCCTATGCGGATGTATTTGAAATCATTCATCCATTCCGCACACACCCTCATGGCAGCTTGGTAGTCGCCGGTAGCCGTAAAATCTGTCCAGCCGGTTGAGACCAGAAACCTGGTTTCGCCAAGGATCAGGGATTGGTTGTCCAATACGTACACATGTTCTGCCGCCGACTCGCGCATCTTCACTAGCGTTCGATCCAGGTGGCCCCGGTAAAACTCGTGATTGCCAGGCGTGTAAATCACCGGGCACTTGAACGCTTCATTGGCCCATTTCACGCCTCTGTCCTTGGTCGAAATATCGCCGGCCAGGATCACCACATCCACGTCATGAGCCGGAGGCTCAAACGGCGTGAACTCATTATGCAAGTCGGAATAGATGAGCAGCTTCATGCCTGCGATGTCGCCTCTTCAAAGCAATGACCTCAGAACTGGAATCCAGGCCCCGCCAAAACGCGGATGGAAGCAGACAGGGTATCCGCAAATGAATGCTATATGAATCATAACCGAATCTTGCAACACTCTAGCCGCTCATCTCGTGGCTAGCAACGGATGGTTAACTCCCTTGAAGGCCTTGGTAGTCAGAGCCAAGCCAGTAGGGGACGACCACTGAGCCTCACCGTAGCAGCTACCGCACCACACACGGTCTATAAAAGCGGAGCACGCGGGCGTGTGGATCGGAGGTTCAAAGGCAAAGCGCTTAGGGGGAGCTGGGCTGGGTTCACAAGAGCTAGACTGAAGGCGGCTGCACCGTCACGCTTGAAAGCATCTTAACCTCCAAAGCCCTGTACTAGACGAAACGGTGTGGGCTTTCCTGTGGAGATTTGGCTGGAGCAAGGGATGCGTTATCGGGGGCAGGCGGTTTGGAGTTGGGCAGATACGGAGATGCAACACCACACGCACGAGAAGATACTCAGCAGCGGAGCACACTTGGACAACCAAGCATGACTGTCGCGTCGCGATGACACTCAATTGCTCATTGGCGTTTACGAACCATCGGGGCTCGCCCTCCTGGAAGAGGCATGTCATGCAAGACCTCATCAGACGATGACAAGAGTGAGGACTGGGAAGCGGCCCGCGAACGCAAGCTTGCCCAAAGCAGGTCTCCCTCATCGAGGGCACGCTTGAAGGTTACCGAATCGAGGACAGAGCTATGACAGACCAAATCCAGCGCCTAGACGACAGCATCGAACAGCTCGGTCGCCTGGCCGATGCTCTGGAAAGTCAGGTAATGCAATGCCCTACCTCACGCCTTCGGCTAATCACCTGGCTTGCTGAATGGTTCAAAAGCGCTTCTGCCATCGCAGGGGCCGAAGGGAACCTACCCAGCTTGCCCGAAACCTTGATATCGGCATACGCAGCTTGGATTCATAAAAGTGACTGTAAGTAGCCAAGTAAAACGACCATCTGGTGTCAGGCCAGCAGGCCGCTTCGTCTCGCTGTTTAAGCCGCTAATGCCTGCTGAACGAAGTTAATCAGGAAGCTGTAGTCGGCTTGTACTCTGGAATTGGTTAAGCCCATTACCTCTACCCTCCATGCCCTGCGCCACTGATCAGAACGTGCAGATTGCGCCTGAGCGAGAAATTGGGCAGTTGAGGCATCAATGCTCATGATATCATTTGGCCACAACACAACTGTGCGCCGCTAGCAATCAGCTACGTAGCCGAAACGATCATCGAGCGATCAACACCGAACAGCATGAAGACTAAACACCCAGCACCGATGCAACATGTCACCGTTCGTTTCGCTTATCAAAACCAAGCGAGTGTTGACTTAAGTCATCCGGACATCTACATCATCCCTAAGCAAGGGGGACGGAACGACTCCATGTTTGGAATGGGTTGTTCAATTTCGTTTAGGACTAAAGATGGCTATTTCGAAACCTTTAACGGCCACTGTGCCGTTCAAGGGTTCCGCAATTTAATTGAGTTCTTCAACAACATAGTACAAAGCCCTGAATCGGTAGACGCACGATCACTTAAAGTCCCATTCAGAACGCTGTTGTCTGACAGTAAATCTTACAATATACTGCACATCATCTTCGGCGCCAAGCGAGCAAGAGAGCTATTAACAGCCGTTCAGGACATTGCTGTGGCGACGGCGTTCCACGCTCCCTGGCGCGGTTTCACGTCTTCGTCAGAATTTTCTTTGGGCTTCATCAGATCAAGCGAAGCTTATTTCGCGTTCCGTCGGGCAAAGAGAATTATCCAAGGGTTAAGTATCAAGGCAGCGGACGCACGGCAGACTTTCAGTGCAGCCTTAATCGGAAAAGGGCCAAACGTTACTTTCAACTTTCTTTTTGACAAGTCGAATTTCTTCCGAGGGAGAATTTCAGTCATAATCGGCCAAAACGGGTCTGGTAAAACTGCATCCCTTGCAAAACTGGCACGCGGGCTGGCGGACACAAAAAACAAGAGCGTAGAAATCACTAATCGCCCAGATCTTAACCAGGTTCTGGCCTTCATTCACACCTCATCACGCCGCCAGTTTACCCCTGCCTCAGAAGCAGGCATGGGTAGAGCCCGGATATTCACGTTCAACCCCGCTACCCCCAAAAAATACGACTCGGTGCCTATGACACAGCTGTTGGTCGATGTTGCCCGCAGCCTTGGCCCGATGTACAAATCATTGGACATTTTCCGAGAAGTCCTCGCTGCTGAATTCCCAAATTTACAGCTCTATATTCCGATCGGCCCTCCTAACAATAACGAGCCCAGTTCTAACAAGCGGGACGGTCATGCCAATTTTGAAGATTGGATGAAGGGCGGAGAATTCAGCCAACTGGAACAGATCGCACAGATTGATCACGCCCGTCCAATTAAATTTGTCGACGAGCGCGGTACCGAACGAGCCCTGAGTTTGGGGCAGCAGTCGTTTATTAACTTTTGCCTGATAGCACTTGCAAACGCCGGCCCTTCTTCCGCCTTTATTATTGATGAGCCTGAAAACTTTTTGCACCCGAATCTTATTTCAAGGTTCATGCGAACGCTCAACAAAATCCTAGAGGCAACTCAATCTATTGCAATAATAGCCACTCACTCACCATTCGTAGTTCGCGAAGTTCAAAGTGCTCAAGTGCATGTCATGTGGGAGTCCGAGGGGTTAATAAAGGTGAGCCACCCTCGCCTCCAGACCCTGGGAGCCAACGTAGCGTCCATTTCTAACGAAGTGTTTGGCGACGATCTTCCCACCCACCTTTATGAGGAGCTTCTCGTTCATGCCAAAAATCAGAGCAGCACATTTACCGAGGCCTTGCAAAAGTATTCGGGGGAGCTAAGTACTGAAGCATTGATGCTGCTCCATAAAAAAATGGATAGAGAAAATGCGTAAAATCCCGCTGCCTGCCGTAGATGACATTGAAAACCTGCAGCTTCTTGAGGCTTCAAAGTCCGATAATGCGCAAGCCATCGTGGCGCACATGCCGGCTATGAGAGACCGGTTTGCGGAATACGATCGAGGCTGTGGTAATCCGTGGCTGGTTGATATCGATCTGCGATTTGAGGATAAGAAAGCCCATTTGCAACATCTCTACACAAGCCCACCCTTGGCGTTGGGTTTTATAGAGCAATTAAGATATTCGCTGGCGGGCGCCTGTCCGGTGTGCGGGGGGCGAGGTGTTGGCACTCTGGATCATTACTTGCCCAAAAGCTTTTATGCAGAGTTTTCTTTCTACTCCAAGAATCTGGTGCCTGCGTGTTTCAACTGCAATACGAAGAGAGGTAACCTCACCAGAGGTACGCTTGACGGCGAGCGCCCAATTCACCCTTATTTCGATGCCTTCGCAGAGCGCAGAATCATGCTCATCGTGATCTCGCCTCCCTGGAAGGCACCAGAGGTCAATGCTGTCCCTTATGATGTCACAGGCGCTGAGCTGGTAACTGCAAAGTGGCACATCGACAACATTATCGTTCCAGCAGGTTTCCACAGAGAAATCCGCGACCTATGGGGCTCAATACTTCTCGACCCCTATGCTTATTTTGATGACCCGACTGACATCAATGCTGTGATCAGGGTCTTGCAGCGCTGGCAGAGGGTTGAGGAGGCATCCGACCGCTCCCTCAACGGATGGCGATCCTGTTTCATACTCGGTTTGAGCATGAATTTGGAAGCACTGCACTACATTGCGGGACTTCCTCCCGCCACTCCCCCCTCTTGACGTCCGTGATGCAGCGGGAGTATCTCCCGCTGCCAGAACTTGTGAACGCCGAACACCAGTTCACCTTCACCGCGTCTATTCAGCGCGCCCTTTCGGTCTTCAGCAATCCCATTTGCTGCCATTGCGAGCTTCCGGACGTGGTCACGAAAAATGCCTCAAAATGACAGGCTGACCTTCCTCATCCAGCAATCGAGGCGATGGGCTCAAAAGGCGCGATCCGAACAATAAACCTGGCGACGATCAAAAAATGAGCGACTTTCTGTGACATGCATCACAGCCCTGTATATTTTTCGAATGCTAACCCTGTAAATTCAAAAAATACAATGTCGCAGCAGGAGACTCAGAAATGAGTGAGCTTAAGACTTGACGTACCCAAATTTAAGGTTGGCCGGCTCTGGTATTCACTCTAAGATTGACATCCCCTGCTCAACATATTTCGATGCCAGCGGAAGATAAAGCGGGCTCTGCCTGTTTCGTACGGTGGAACGAAAGCCCATAAGAGAATGGAGTATGGAAAGCGCTGTAGCAGAGTACCTGCGAGACAAGAAGGATCTTTTGCCGTCCCTTTACGATTGGAAATTTGATGATGCGCACGCTGCCAAGCTCTTCGGAATTTCCTTTGCGGGCCAGGATTGGTTCCAGAAAACCCTTGAGCTTAAGGAAGGCCTTCGCTCACGTGTGCGGTCTACCGCCTGCATCACCGTGCATGGGGACATAGCGACCTATTTCATCAAAAAATGGGGAGGCATAACACGCTTTTCCAAAGTATCCGAGACGCTGGAGCTGTTCGCTGAGTATCAAGGACAGAAGCTGATGCCGCTGGACTTCAAGCCGTCCTTCGAGCGCATCAGCAGCTGGTCGAAATGGGCATCGATCGTCTGCTCCGAATGGGCATGTATCTACGATGCTCGTGTGGCGAACTCGCTGAACGCTATCAATTACCTCCAGGGCATCGGGCATCCGATCTTTCCGATGCCAGAGGGCAGGAATACTAGATTGCGGATGCTGGACGTCACGACACTGCTTCTCAATGCCTGAAATCGGGTGAGCCCAGTGATCCCAAAAGCTTGAAGGCGCGTCATTTTCTTCCAGATCACGATACCTACGTGTCGTATCTGAAGCTAGTAAGAGGCGTTAGCATGCAGCTCTGGAATGACACCAACCATATTCATGAGGTGGAGATGCTGCTGTTTTCATTGGCTGATCGTCAGATCTACCAGGACGTCTTTGACAGGATTGCTAGGAAGAAAACTACGCAACGGCATTCCGTAGTGTGTTGACCTAGCCTCGACGGTGTCCGCTTAACTGCGATCCCTCATCAATTTCTCCCACTCACAAAATTAGGGAAATCCTGAAAAAGACTTCCTGATTTGGCAAAATCCCCGGACACCAATCG